>JAUVLU010000068.1 GCA_030600585.1 Candidatus Cloacimonadota bacterium
GCATTTAAGTCTTGCTTATAAAACCCCTACAGAAGTTTATAATGAAAATGATAATAAAAAAGCAGCCTAAAGTCCAACCTGCAGGTTGGACTTTAGGGAGAAAAAACAAAAAAAAGTGACAACCGTATTTAGGACTGGACACTTGCGAAGCAAACGATCTCAAGAGGGTCGGGGTGAGGTCTCTTTTCACCATCTCGTTTCCAAGCCTCAGCTTGGAAATGTGTGTTGATTACCAAGCTGGGGCTTGGTAACCAGAATTTTGTCTATAATATAACTATTAAATTCTACCTATTCGTTTTGTAGTGTTTTCCCAATCCTGCCGGAGGACGTGAACGGATCATTGCGCCTGCCAGAACGAGAATTGTCAGGATGTAAGGGATCATTTGAATTATTTCGTTAGGAACATTAAGATTAAGAGCCTGCATTCTCATTTGCAGCGCATCGGTATAGGCAAATAGATAGCTGGCTCCGAATGCACCGAGTGGATTCCATCCGCCAAAAATATTTGCCGCTAATGCCATGTAACCTCTACCGGCAGACATATTCATACTGAACCAGTTCAAATGCCCCAGAGAGAGATATGCACCACCAAGCCCGCAAAGTATTCCACTAAATATCAAACTTGTATATTGGATCTTTCTAATTTTAATTCCAAGAGTATCGGCAGCTTCCTGATGTTCGCCTATAACTCTTAATCTAAGTCCGAAAGGAGTTTTAAACAATATTATCCAGGAGATGATAACAACGATGAACATCAAATACACCAATATATTATGCGAGCCGAAAAGTTTACCAAGAACAGGTATGGAAGACAGCACCGGAATTGTGATCTCGTTAAGTCCTGTTACATTTACGGAAGTTCCTCTTGAACCCCACAGTATCTGCATCAGCCAGGTTGTAATTCCTAATAAAAGAATATTTAAGCCAACTCCGGCAACAACATGATTTGCTTCGAACTTAATAGTGAATAATGCAAAAATGAAACCGATGAATGCTCCGCAAATAATAGCAAATAAAACACCGATATATGGATTACCGGTAAGATAAGATCCCAATACACCGGCAAAAGCACCGGCAAGAAGCATACCCTCTAAACCCAAATTTATAATTCCTGCACGTTCAGAAAAAACACCACCGATCGCAGCAAATACTAATGGAACCGAAATTCTGATCGCAGCAGAAAATGTATTAATATTGAATATCACATCTAATATTTCATGCATATTCTATTTCCTCAGGAGTTTTTTAATTAATATCGGCGCAGCTACAAAAAGAATAACCAGACCTTGAATTACAACCATGAGATCCATGGGAATCTTGGCAAAAAGCTGCATCGTTATTCCGCCGGTTTGCAAAGCACCGAAAAGAAAAGCGGCAAATAATACACCCCACGGTTTATTCTTACCCAACACCGCAACTGCAATTCCTGTGAATCCGTATCCCGGCGAGAAATTTGTAATGAATCTGTGCAAAACGCCCATAACAATTGTAGCACCGGCAAGTCCGGCTACAAATCCACTGATCATCATAGAAAGCACCATCATCTTATTGGAATTTATTCCTGCATATTCAGCGGCGGAACGATTTTCACCAACGGTTTGAATTTTGTAGCCCAATTTTGTACGTTTGAAAAATATATCTATAATAATAATTACAAAAATAGCAATAAAAATAGCCCAAGTCAATCTGGAATACTCGATCAATTCCGGTAATCTGGCAGATTCAGGAATTAAAACTGTTTGAGGTATCGGACTATTTTCTTTGAAATATTTCAGCAGCAGGTAACTAGTTATCAGTATCCCAATATAGTTCATCATAATTGTAGTAACAACTTCATGAGCACCTGTTTTAGCTTTTAAATATCCCGGCAGAAAGCTCCAAATACTTCCGGCAAGTCCACCAATTATCAGCACAAGAGGTATTAAAATATAACCTGGAAGAAAATTTAAATAAATGGCTGCAATTGCTGTTGCAAAGGCGCCAAGATACATTTGACCTTCACCGCCAATATTGAATAATCCTGATTTAAAACCAATAGCTACAGCCAATCCTGTAAAAATTAACGGTATCGTATTCATAAAGGTCTGTGTAAGATTAAAGACATTTCCAAACGCTCCATCAAATAAGGCAGAATAAGCCTTTATCACACTGAATCCGGAAAGATGGATTAAAACAGAACCAACCAAAAATGCTAATACTATAGCAGTTAAAGAATAGATAAAATTTTCGTGCTTTTTAAATATTTTAATCATTTCGCAATCTTTCTTCAAGTTCCTTCATTTTACCTTTTGGAACTTTTTTGCCTGCCATGAGTAAACCCAGCTCTTCTTTAGTATATTTATTTTTTTTAGAAACAATTTCTCCTTCGTATATTACCAATATTCTATCGGCAAGAGAAAGTAGTTCTTCTAATTCTGCTGAGATCAGAAGAATGGCTTTATTTTTTTTCCGCATTTCCAGAAGATTATTATGGATAAATTCGATTGCACCTACATCTACTCCACGCGTAGGTTGAGCTGCCAGTATAAATTTTGGATCTGTGGAAAGTTCCCTTCCTATCACCAGTTTCTGCTGATTCCCACCCGAAAGATTATCTACCGTATCATTCAATGATTGGCAGCGCACATCAAATTTTTCCATTACTTTCTTACAATATTCATTAATATCTTTTTTCTGCAGAAATCCATTCTTTGTAAAACTATCCTGATTTCCCAGAATTATATTCTTAGCCAGATCATAAGAGGAGACTAAACCTCTTTTTAAACGGTCTGATGGTATATGAGATAATCCTCTCTTTCGTCTGATACCGGTTGGAATATGAGTAATATCTTCACCATTCATAATTATCGTTCCGCTTGTTACTTTTCGCAATCCGGCAATACATTCTTCCAATTCCAACTGACCATTGCCAGACACTCCGGCAATACCTACGATCTCGCCCTTACGGATACTAATATTAATATTCTTCAATAATAAATTGTTATGTTTTCCGGTTAGAGAAAGATCTTTTACTTCAAGGACATTATCTCCAATATTACATTTTTCTTTATTTACATTCAACAAAACTTCACGACCGACCATCATTCTCGCCAGTTCTTTCGGACTGGTATCACAAGTATTAACTGTGCCGATCACTTTTCCTTTTCGCAAGACAGTCACGCGGTCAGAGATATTCATTGTCTCTTCAAGTTTATGTGTTATGAAAATAATGGTTTTACCACGTGCTTTCAGTTCTTTTAAAGTTGTGAAGAGATCATTGACTTCTTGAGGGGTTAAAACGGCGGTTGGCTCATCAAAGATCAATATTTCTGCTTTACGATAAAGAACTTTTAAAATTTCTACCCGCTGTTGTTCACCAACCGATATGTTCTCAATTTTTTCATCTGTTTTTACAGCAAGATGATAATTATCGGAAATTTGTTTAACCTGTTCTCTGGCTTTTTTCATGTCAACTAAGCCGTTCTTTAAAGGCTCTTCACCGGCAATAATATTTTCTGTAGTTGTAAGTCTATCAATCAACATGAAATGCTGATGGATCATTCCTAAACCAAGTTCTATTGCTTTATGAGGGTTATCTATTTTACAGGGTTTCTCTCTTAGGAATATTTCGCCTTCTTCGGGATTGTAAAGTCCGAACAGGTTATTCATCAGGGTTGTTTTTCCGGCACCATTTTCACCAAGCAGACAATGGATCTCGCCTTTTTTAATAATCAGATCGATTTTATCATTGGCAATAAAATCACCGAATTTTTTTGTTATGCTCCTAAATTCTATAATATTCAAAATTAGAACTTATTTATAATAATAAAAAGGGAACGATTTTGCAACCGTTCCCTATAATTGTGACTACTTAACTTCTTCAATCGTGGCAGGTATAACTATTTCACCAGCGATTATTTTTTCCTTAGCTATTTCTAATTCTTTAATTACATCTTCGGGTAAAAGATTTATTGAATATCCTAAAGCATCTTCTTTAAGACCGAGTGAATAAATTTTACCTTCAAATTTACCGTCTATTACATCTTTGATAGCAATGCTTACAGTATTATCAACGCGCTTCATTCCATTTGTAAGTACGTTTTCCGGAGCAAGGTAACCTTGATCTGAATCTGCACCGATCGCATAGAAATTCTTCTCTTTTGCAGCATTAATTACACCTAAACCGGATCTGCCGGCGGCACCCCACACAATGTCTGCTCCCTGTTCATACATAGAGAGAGTGAGTTCCTTACCTTTAGCAGGATCTGCCCAATGATTTACATAAGAATGAATTGCCTTCACACCATTGTTAGCATAATTCACACCACTCATAAATCCGGCAATATTAGCATCGATAAGAGGAATTTTCATTCCACCGATAACACCAACAAGCTTATCTTCATTAATTCTTACATCATCTGTTTTGATTGTCATCAAAGCGGAAGCATATCCAACCATAAATCCGCGTTCTTGTTCCTTATAAACATAAGAAGCAACGTTAGGATTGAACACTACCATGTCTATGATAGCGAAATTTTGTTTTGGAAATCTTTCTGAAATTTTAGTTAGTGCATCAGCTTGATCAAAACCGATTGAAATGATGAGATCATATTTTTTAGAATTAGCAAATTGAACCAGGTATGTCTCATATTCTGTAATAGCAGAAGGTTCTGCATGATCATATTCGATGGCGTAGTTTTCTTTAGCCATCTTCATTCCTTCCATGGCAGCATCATTAAATGATTTGTCACCCAAACCACCTGTGGCAAACACAATAGCTACATTAGTTTCTGCAAAAGCACACACGGCTAAAACCAAAATCAACATTGTTACAATTACTCTTTTCATCCATCCTCCCTTTATTTGGTTAACTTCAATAATACCTTTAATGCTCCTTTAGAAAAAGCAGCCTTAAAAGCATTTTCCCAATCTTCAATTAAAAAAATTTCATTGATCAATTTTGTCAAATTCATTTTATTATCCTGCATAAGTTTTATCGCCGGAGCGAAAGGACCGCAACGTGAACCGGTCATCCTTATCTCTTTTATAACCCAAAGAGATGGGTTTATTTTAATATTGCCGGCATAAGTGCTTTTCAATACGATAGTTCCTTTTGCACGGACTAATAAGGTTGCGTAATGCAATGCAGATTCATTACCGGAACATTCAATAACAACATCGAAAGAGTTTTCCAGATCAGCAGATTCATTTAGGGTCATGGTTTTGCAAAAATCTTGAGCCAGTTCCAGCTTGCTTTCATGCTTTCCAATCATAGTAAGGTCGCAGGAAGTTGTTGATATTACTCTGGCGATCAATTGTCCCAGTTTACCATCGCCGATGATAGCTACTTTATCTTGTTTAGAAATTTCAACGTTCTGCAGGATATTTAATGCTGCTGCCAGCGGCTCTGCAAAAACTGCTTCTTCATCACTAACTTCATCAGGAACAATATGCAGGTTTTCTATTGGAAGAGTTAGATATTCTCCAAAGACTCCGTCCTTTCCATGAATGCCAAGTGCTTTTCTCTGCGGACAATGGTTTTGCATTCCTTTTTTGCAGAGAGAGCAGACTCCGCAGCCAATATTTATTTCTCCAACTACTCTCTTCCCGATAAATTCTGTTTGAGCACATTGGGTTACAATACCAACAAATTCATGCCCCAAAACTCCGGTAAATGGAACATATCCGTTCATGATCTCTTTATCGGTGTTGCATAATCCTGCTAAAATTACTTTTATCAAAGCTTCATTTTCGGTTGGAACAGGAATTGGATAGTCTTTTCTTAATTCCAGTTTCTTATCAAAATAAAGAGCTTTCATTTTTGTTATTTTAGAGTTAAATTTGTTCACGTTATTCCTCCCCATCTTTATTCATATAAAAATTATGCACAAAATTATCAATTACTTCAGGATTTAATCCTTGTGTTATTGAAATCCAATAATATTCATCTATCAATTTAGGATAAGAAGTATGCTTTTTCTCTAAATATCTTAATAATTCATCCCATTTTATGTTAGTCTTTTCTAAGCTATTCTTAATTTCTTGTAATTCATTTTTAACTTTTAAAAGATACTTAAAATAACCATAACCGTTACCTTTAAATTTGAAATTTTCATATATAGGTGTGTCCCATGGAGCAAATAAATTTGGTCTTAATGCAAATAATGCTTTTGCGGTGCCAACTGGTCCAATCCGAACATTAATTTTCTGATCTCCTCTTTGACGTGTCGCTGCTTTTCTGTCTGATAAATTATTGAAAGATTCGATTATTAATTGTTTATTTGCGACTAAATCATAATCTATTAAACAATCATGCCTATTCGGCATTTTTGATTTTGTCGACCGATACCAATCTTTGATACTCTCAATTGATAAACTTTCATCATCTTTTTTAAATTGTCTGCATCCCCAAGAACGAAGCCATTTAATAAGAGCTTTTATATGTTCAGTTTTATCCAAATCTAAGTTTGGATATTGCTTTGATAATATTAAATAGCTGTCATCATAATCAGTCAATTGGTTGTATAAATAGCATGCAATTCTGAGGTGTAATAATTTCATGGGATTTTTTATCTCTGTCCGTATTTATTCAAATAAAAGTCACGCATAAAATCGATGTCTGCTTGAGAGAGTTCTACAACTCCTCCGAGAGATCCGGCATATATTACGGCTTGAGCTGATTTCTCTACAATTTGCGCTATTTTATAAGCTTCATTCAAATTATCTGCCACCGCAAGTAAACCGTGATTAGCCATAATGCAGGCACTTTTGTTACCAAGTGATGTTACTACTGATATGGCTAATTCTTTAGAACCGGGAAGGAAATATTCTGCAACTTCTACTCTGCCTCCAACTATTTGGATCATATCTTCACAAACTGCCGGAATTGGTTTTCTGGCTACTGCAAAAGCTGTGCAGCAAACGCTGTGAGTATGAACGATTGCATTTATATTTTTCTTGTCTTTATAGATTGCAGAATGCAGAGGAAGCTCGATCGATGGCTTTTTGTTACCGTCAATTATTTTTCCGGTTAGATCAATAACAACAATATCTTCGGCTTCAATGGTTTCATAAGCAACTCCTGAGGGAGTAATTGCAAAATGGTTTTCATCAATTCTTGCAGAGATGTTTCCCCATGTTCCCAGATTAAAACCGGATGCTGCGATATCTCTTCCCAGATTGGCAATTTCGTTTCTTATTTCTTCAAATAACATAAATTCCTCTATTTCAGTTTTTGTATATTTTCTTTAAATGGTTTATTTATAATTCCCTTTTCCGTAATAATGGCTGTGATATTTTCGTTCGGTGTTACATCGAATGCG
>JAUVLU010000077.1 GCA_030600585.1 Candidatus Cloacimonadota bacterium
CCATCTTTGCTGGCACGTAAAGATTTATAATAGATCACATCACCGATCTTTTCTGCATTTTTCTCTCGTTCATCTTCCGGAAGGAAGTAAGCTTCCATTGTATCCATTTCACGAGCAGTTCCATCGCTTTCATATTTGAATGTCATATCGGTTCCGTTTTCCAGAACTTTAAAAGCATTATCAGTCCAATTAAATCCTGCCATACCAAGATCGGGATTAATATAAATATGAGCAGCCAGACTTATGCCTTTAATTCCGCTTTCTTTTAATTCCTTTGCGCACTGGATAAATGTTTCTGCTGTAGCACCATTCCCAATATTGATCTCATAAAGTGGAGAAGTATTATCATCACGCAGATAAGATTTCATAATATTAAGAAGCATACGGAAATGCATCGTAGTTTGAGTGGAAAGCATCATCGAGATTTTGAAATATAGATTTGGAATATCTCTGCCGTAATAACAGGCAGCTATAATTGAATTCCAACTTGGATTTAAGAAGAAATCCGCACCGGTTGCCAAAGCTGTTCTCGTAACACCGTCGAGATAGACGAGATGATTATCATTGGCACATTCGATTCCACCAAAATTACCAAAGAAAGTTCCCTGATTTTTTATAATAAGAGCGGCATTTTCATCATCAACTTCAGCAACTTCAAATTTCTTACCTGTAACTTCTTCCAATTCTTTGAATCTGGCTTTTAGCTGCGGAATTCCAATTAAATTTGTACTGCAAAATTTTGAAGCTTTCATTAAATTTTCACTCATCATCAAAGTAGCCATCAGATCACCATTATAAATATAATTATCTGTGAGAGCGACTACCGAGATGAACTCAGAAGCGACAAAACATTCTTCACCGTTTTCTGCACTTGCTGCAATTCTCTTCATCCCGTGATGTGTTACCTTTGCCCCCTGCCAACCGGAAACCTGAGCAGTGGCAATACCAAATGAATCGTTGTATTTGATATTATGCTTCTTTTCAAAATCCTGAACTTTTGGAAATTTCTTCACCAGTTCTTCAGCATCGGCTATCATATCACCAAAACCTTTTTCATTTAAAATTCTTTTTCTTGTTTCGTATTTTCTCATTTCAGCAATAGTTTCACTGATCTTCTTTGCACCACCGTGATGCTCTTTTAAAGCATCGATCGCCTTTTTGTCATTCTTCGATAATAATTCGAAATACATCTGTCCTCCTGTTAAAAGTCGGCTTTCGGTTTTTATCCGAAAGCGATCTCATTTTTTATTTTTTTATTTTAACAATATAACTTTTTCCGTATAAACATTATGTATGGTTTCGAGAGTATAAAAATAAATACCACTTGAAATTTTCTTTCCACTCTCATCTGTCCCATCCCAGCTAACACTGTAATTTCCCTGAACCATAACTTCACTAAGCAGTGTTCTAATTTTATGACCTTTTATATTATAAATACATAATTTCACGTCTGATGTCTTTGGAAGAGCAAACGATAAAGTTGTAGAATCATAGAAAGGGTTAGGTGATACAGATAAAATGGAATTATCCTGGAAATAGTGTGGATCTGCGCTTGTATTATAAGTAAAAAGTTCTTCTGTATCGAAGATAGTCGGCTCTATTTGATAAGCAGGCGTACCGGTTTTAGCAGTTGACCATTTTATTAAATTCAATGTTGGGGCATATTGTATTGTATGAATATTATTGGAAATACCGGCTGCACCTGATAAAAGTTCCCAACTGCGAATAAGATCTACATTTGAGCTGACAGAAAGTGAATCTGCAATATTATCATAACGATAACAACCTGCAGGTGGATATAATTCTCTAAAATGATTAGTAGCTGCCAAATGCTCAGTTGGAATCACAGTATTATCGTTATCATCACGAACAGCAATACCATTTTGGTTATTACATTCTATAACTATTCCACTTTCGTGATTCGCAGTATGAATTATTGAACCGCTTAATTGATAATTATCTTCTATCGCAGCTTGAACATCTTCAGAATTAATTTCATAATTGCCGTCATAATCGTAAACTTCAATTCCATTCCTGATTGATAATAATATTGGGTGAAAAGTATAAGTATTTGGATGCTCATTATGATTTCCCATATTCATGAATGCACAAAGTCCGTCTTCATTAATGCTGGATAAGCCGCCTATCAAACCAGGGAAGGTAAATGATAGCCAGTTAACTTCATCAGCTTCCGATGGGAAATGAACAGCCAGTAAATGGTTTTCCAATAATGACGGATGCGGTGTCCAGTCCATATTCCGCGTAATTACAAGGTCTCCTGATAATTCAGGATCCAGTATTGTACTGTTGCCCCAACTTGATAAACTTGAACAACCGAATTTGTAATTCTGATCAAGGTCTCCCAACGCTGCCAGATCAACGATAGCATTAGCAAGCAGGAGGTCATTTGCATCTATATCCCTGTCTAAGATATCGCTATAGAGTAAGATATCAGCTTCAATCATTCCATCTATAATTCCTTCAGTTTCGGAAATGTATTTCTCCTCAATTTGAAAATTATCTAAGAAATATGTTCTTGTGCTTTCATAAAGATATGAATTCCCACCAAAAAAAGCGTAAATAAAATAGTTCTCCGAGATTTCTTTGATCTTATCTCCAAGAAGATAGCCGGTCGCATAACCTCGTTTATAATGTGTACCCCAAACCTTGAGGATCTTCTTACCATCTACACTCAAAGTATCTCCATTAACATTTTGAGCATTAATAATTGTGAATATAAACATAAATAAAAAAATAAATAATATTTTTTTTTTCATAAACCCTTCTTATATAATTATATCTTCAAGTTTTCGTTTGGGAACATGATGAGTTCCATTTTCATCGCGCCAGTATTTAAAATTATTATTCTTAATATATTCAAGTTTGATAATTTCTTTTGGGTTTCCAAGAGCGATTACATAAGAAATCGAATATTTTTTAGAAATTTTAAGCAGTTTTTGAAGCTCGTCTTTTTTCACACTACCAAAAATACAGCCGCGTAATTCTGATTCTACTGCGCCGAGTAAAATGGACTGACATGCTATTCCCGCATCACAA
>JAUVLU010000035.1 GCA_030600585.1 Candidatus Cloacimonadota bacterium
AACTCCTAAAGATATTTTCAAGAATGAAAAGAAAAAAACTTGGCAAAATAATTGGAATTTTAAACCTATCATAGTTGATGATTATATTAAAGATATTGAAAAAATAAAAACGGGTGGATACTTTTACTGTTTACCGGTCAACTATTTAACCTTTTTCAATTGACACCTAACTTATCTTTTACCAAATTCGGTTTTGATCTTAATAATTAATTTGCAGCATTAGAATTTAGGAGAGAAAACTTGAGATTTATACAAAAGATTTGGGGACATAAGAATTTAAATGATAGTCAAAATAAAGAGAAAAATGAAAGTTAATCTAAATGGAATATCCGCGACATTTGTCGTATATAACACCAAATTAGGGGGTGTTCGCGACAAAGTTGTCGTGAACACATACATTACGTGAAATTAAATAACAGATTCTCACTATAGGAATTAGATGAAAAAAATTCTAGTAATAATTTTAGTTTCTTCAGTTTTCCTTACACTGAATTGTTTGGATGAAGATACAATAACAGTTGTGAATGAGTATAAACCAATAAATGGTTCATTTATAATTCAACTTAGACAGAATGCAAAAGATATGAATCGATTTAAATATACAATTTCTCAACACATTACAAATAGATATGTTCGTGAAGATAGTTATTGTAATATTTCTTGGCAGAAAAAAGATTCATATAATAAAAATAAAGCGAATTACTCAATTTTCCCAATATTAGATTTCGGTTTGAATTATCTCGTTTATAAAGATTCTGACCATTGGGAGTTTAATCCAAAAAACTTATATTCACCCTACTTTTTACTCAATTCTTCGCATTATTTTCTGATAAATAAAATGAAATATAAATTTCCTTCAATAAATTTAGCATTATTTGTTAAGAACAACACTGACATTTTTGTATTTGAAAAAAACAATTGGGCTCAATTATCTCCAGGTTTTGGCGTAAGATTATTTTTAGGGGGAATTATTGGCTTAACGATTGAAGCAGGCTTTGAAAACAGATCAGTTTATTTATTTAATGAAAAAAAAATTATAAATAATTCGTGTTATTTCTTTTCATTTGGATTATTATCTGGACCAGTTTAAATTTAGTAATTCTTAAGATGTTTTATCGATTTTGATCGGTAAATAATCTAAAGAGAGAATTGATTGAGGATTATTCACGTAACAAACGTGTCAGCGGGTAGGCTGGGTGGTTTGTTTTGTCTGAATCGTACCGATTCAGGTTTGGTCGGTTTGTTCGGTCGTGATCGTTCCGATCCCGCCGCACACGCCAAACATTATATCCTTTTTATTATGTGTGATATGGAGGTAATTAGTTTATGAAAATAGAATATCCAATAAGAGGAGAAACCCATTCTATTGAGAGAAAAGCTATTGATATATTGTCATATAATTTACCTAATGAGTGGATTTTAAGAGAAATAACTGAAAGGGATTATGGAGTTGATTTATATCTTGAAATTGTTGGAAAAGATAAAAAAGTAACTGGAAAACTAATTGCCTTACAGGTTAAAGGAATGAAGAAAATTCAATTCAATTCGAGTGGCAAATATACTTTTTCTGGTATTAAAAGACAAACAATAAATTATTGGATAAATTTACCTGTACCTGTTTTTTTAGTCGTAGTATGTCTTGAAAGTAAAACACCATACTGGGTAAATGTTGATCAAGTCAATCGTGAAGGTCGTTTTAAAAGAGAGAGCAATACGTCTTCAATAGTTGTTTCAAAGGATTTTAATTTTAACAAAAGTGGTTTATTAGCTTTAAATCTTGTTTATTTGCGTGAAAAAAGATGGCCAGAAATTGAATCAGCAATTGAACAATCTTTAATGGCTTACCAATCTTTCGGTCCATTCTGTTTAATTTGTAAACGTCAACCACAAAAAGACCCTTGTTCAATAACAATTCAATTCTTGTTAATCCAACATTATGAGAACTATTGTTTAATTTCAAGATACTTACTTTTTAAGAAACCTAAACCATTTAATTATTGGTATAATAAACATTTTGAATTTATTGATTCAGGGAAAAAAGAAATTTCCTTTACTTTTTCTTATGGTTTTATAATAGAAATAATCAGATCATTTGCTTCTGAATATATTGAAGCACTTCATTATGTTTATCAACTTGTTATTAAAGATCAGTCATATTATTTTTCAAAAAAAATGAATTACTTAATTATGCATCTAAAAATGAGACCTCTCACGTTTATTTATGAAGATTGGTTAGCAAGATATTATTGGGACGAATATGAAAACGAAACACAAAAAATTAAAGAAAAATTCTTTGATGATTTTGTAGTTTTTGATAATAATTCTTTTATTGATGATTGACGGATATAACAAACGTGTCAGCGGTAGGTTGGGTGGTCTGTTTTGTCTGAATCGTACCGATTCAGGGTTTAGCGGTTTGTTCGGTCGTGATCCGGCAGCTGCCGGATTCCCGCCGCACACGCCAAACATTAGCAGCAACTAATTGGAGATGAATATGAAGAGAATTATTTTTTTTACTTTCGTGTTGTTCCCAGTTTTACTATTTTCTCAGATCCAGTGGCAAGATAATGGAGTACCGGTATTTTGTGGTGAAAATATCAATTGGTCCGGTACGGTTTTAAATGCAGACGATGGAAACATAGTGATATTATGGTCGGACAGCCGAAATGGTGACCGTGGAGTTTTTGCCCAGAAGATTACACCAGATGGTACGTTTCTCTGGGGAGAGAGCGGTATAGAAATTAATGATGATCCCGACACACAGATCAAAGCAGAAGCCATTATATCTTTAAATAATGAAATCATTGTAGCCTGGACCAGCCATTACGGAAATTTTGATATGGAAGTTAGAGTACAGAAAATTGATGTTTCCGGTAACAAATTATGGCAGGATGAAGGAGTTTTATTATTCACCAGCAATGAAATATTACCATTTAGTATCAAAATAGTCGATGATACTGTTGGTGGTGCTTTTATCGTGTGGAAAAACAATGTCCATCCTAATGTTGGAGTAGGACCTGAAATAGTGAGAGCATCGCATATTTTTTCCGATGGTACTATCGATAATAATTGGAATATCGGAGGAAATATTTTAGCCCAAAATCCAGATTTTTGGATTGTATTACCGGATGGAAATGGCAGCTTCATTTATGCTATACAGAATTCATCTGATCTGAGTATCCAGCGGCTTGATTCAGGTGGAAATCCTCTCTGGGGTGATGAAGGAATTGTTTTGTGCGAAGATACTGTTTGTGGTAATAGCTTTGCTTCTGTCACAGATAATAATGAACTCTTCTATTTCTTCTGGCAGGATTCCAGAAATGCTAATCCTAGCACAATATTTATGCAGAAAGTGGATATTAATGGGACTACTCTTTTCCATGAAGATCTATATATCTATTCAACAGATATTGAACTGAGTAACATTGATGCGGTGTACACATCAGGTGACAATCTAGCAATATCTTGGAGAGAAGCAAATAATGATCAAAATCTTCTAAAAACATTTAAGATAAACACATCAGGATATCCGCTATTCGAGCCGGTTATAATTTACGATAATAATAATTACTGTAATAAAATAGAAATAATTTCTGGTAGTAATGATGATTACTGGATTGAATGGGACATTGGTTTAGAAGGTTATTTCCTTCAGCATATAAATGAATCGGGAGTATTAACATTTGTTAGTGGTTTATTTATCTGTAATCCAATAAGTTATGTAAACAATTCAACTATCGTGTTAACTTCGGATGACAAAGTATTTATAGGTTGGTTGGATGAAGTATCGAGCACAAATATTCTATATACACAGATTGTCGATGAACAGGGTAATTTTCAATTTCCCGAAGACGGACTTGTTATACACTCAGGAGCTGCATGGAAAGTATCAAATTTGAATATTATTCAACATGATGATAATCCTTTTTTTATTTGGCAAAATAGTGGATATCATAAAAAAATATCTGTCCAGTCATTAAATGTGAATGGTGCTCCTGTTTTTGAAGAAAATGGGATTTTAGTAATGAACTCAATCTACATTGGAGAATACGATGTTGATAATCAAAACAACATTTTTAATATTATCACAAAGAACTTTGCATTCAGAGCTGTTGCACAATCATTTGATAGTGATGGAAACCTGCTTTGGGATGAAAATGGTGTGTTTGTAACAAATTCGGAAGATGCTCAAATCTTAGTTCAAATCTCAATTCAGGATGGTTTTTCTTATGCTGGGTGGACAGAATATAATGGTAACTTTACAAATCCCGAATACAATATATACGCTCAGAAAATTGATGAAAATGGAAATTTGTTATGGGGTGAAACAGGTATTCTTATCACAGATAGAGAAGGTGACAATGTCATTAATGAGATATTAGGACGCTGTTATATCTGGACAAATGAGGATTTTCCGGATTATGATATTTATGCTAAACAAGTAGATGGAAATGGTAACACATCTCCCGGATGGAATGAAAATGGAATACTTATAAGTGAAGCTGTGGGGAATCAGTGCCAACCAAAGGGAATTCAAATCCCTCAAGGTTATCTTATTATCTGGCTGGATAATTCGGAAGATTATATATATGGTCAGATCATCACTGAAGAAGGCATTATTTTGTGGCAGCAGGATGGGTTGCCCTTGGTTACTCAACCTTTAGACCAAAATAATGTCAAAGTCATTTATGATGAATTTATTTATCTGGTTTGGGATGATTTTCGTTCTGGAGTTGTTCATGAAATTTATGCTCAGAAATTCAATAATAATGGTGAAGAAATTTGGACGGAAGGCGGTGTATTAGTCGGTGAAGGAATAAATCCTGATATTGCTAATGTTGGAAATCGTTTGATAGTAGTCTGGGAAGGAAATATTGAGAGCAACTACCATGATATTTATGCTCAATTATTAAGCTTGAATGGTGATTTACTCTGGAATGCTTCAGGCGAAGTTTTATGTGATGCGTCTTGGGAGCAGTATGAACCGCAAATTGTAACCGATGGAATTGATGATATATATGTAGGCTGGATGGATGCACGGATTTATAATAATGATGAATATGCCGAATCAATACCTTCCATATTTGCGCAAAAAGTTCGTATCGAGCCAACTTATTCACCTGATGAAATACTTTCTGCCATCAAAGGAGAGCTTTTCCAGAACTACCCTAATCCATTCAACCCATCCACAATAATAGAGTTTTCAATCCAAAATGATTCTAAAATTTATCTTTCAATCTACAACATAAAAGGACAAAAAATAAAAATACTTATAGAAGAATCAGTTGAAAGCGGTAATCATTCAGTTATCTGGAATGGTGAAGATGAAACGGGAAATTCTGTAAGTTCTGGTGTCTATCTTTACAGGCTTAATGTGAATGGTAAAACTGAAGTAGTGAAAAAATGTTTGCTGCTAAAATGAGAAAGCTGCTAACCACAACCAAGCAAGAAGAGAAAATGAAATAGCCCACCAGAGGTTTACAAGCCATTGGTTTGCAGGCAAGCCACGCCGGTTGGCGGGTAAACGTGGCAGTGGTAAATCATTAAGCCCATTTTATGAATATATTTCTAATCTACTTGACTTTAGATTTAGTAAACTATTTATATCGCAAGTGTGCTATTTAGTAGTAGATTAGTGGAATATGAGTAGTGTATTAATTAATATTTGTAGCTCATTTACGATACAAGAATAGCTCAATATGCTCAATATTTGAGCCGGAAAGACCTATTGCGTGAGCTTAAAAAGGAGTTTAGAAATGTTAAAAGATAAAAAATATGATATAATTGAATATATAAAAACAACTGGAGAATGTTCATCAAAAGATATTTTTAACGGGATTTCTTTACCAATTAGTTATGCTACATTAAAGAGAATAACTGGGGAAGAGGAGTTGTCGAAACTTTGGCAAAAGATTTACAAAATGAATTTCCTGAAATCAGAGGATTTTCTTCTAGAAATTTATGGTTAATGAGAACTTTTTATACTGAATATAAGGATGATACAAAACTGCAACCACTGGTTGCAGAAATAAGTTGGTCTCATAATATAGTATTAATTCAAAAAGTAAAAAACCTAACAGAGAGAGAATTCTATATTAAAATGACGAAAAAATTCGGTTGGACAAAAAATGTATTAATACATCAAATAGAAAATCAATCATTCGAAAAATATCAATTAAATCAAACTAATTTTGATAAAGCTGTTCCCAAAAAATATAAAAAACAAGCAAAGCTTGCCGTTAAAGACGAATATACTTTTGATTTTGTTGAATTATCAAATGAACATTCAGAAAAAGAATTAGAAATTGCTTTAATAAATAATATCCGCAAATTTTTATCTGAAATGGGAAACCATTTTTCTTTCATTGGAAATCAATATAGAGTAGAAATTGATGGGGATGAATTTTTTATAGATTTGCTACTTTATCATCGTGCTTTAAAAAGTTTGGTGGCAATTGAATTAAAAATTGGTGAATTTAAACCTGAATATGCAGGTAAAATGCAATTCTACTTATCAGTTTTAAATAACACTGTAAAATTGGATGATGAAAATCCATCAATTGGAATAATAATTTGTAAAAGTAAAAAACGAACAATCGTTGAATATGCACTTCAAGATGCGAATAAACCAATTGGTGTAGCATCATACACTATTTCAAAAAAATTACCAAAAGAATTAAAAGATTACCTACCTTCTTCAGCTGAATTGAAAAATCAACTTGAAAATTTTACTAATTATGTTGAAGAAAAAAAATAAGATGAAAAACTGAAATCATTGGTTGCAGAAATTATTAATCACAAAAGTGTTAAAATAAAGAGAATGTGCCTAACACGCAACTCCACAACCAAGCAAGAAGAGAAAATGAAAGAACCACTCCTGAGGTTTACAAGCCAGCCAGAGGCTGGCAAGCCATTGGTGTATTCCGCTTCGCGAGGTTATTCTACATAAATCCTAATTGTAGTTGGTGGTTTATCATCCTCTTCCACTTCCATATTAAATAGATCTCCCACCTCGCCGCTGGAAACCATATCCATGATATCCTTCCAATTTATTGAAGAGAAATCAAAGTTGGTGCTTTCGAGATGAGCATTAAAATTCGCATTTTCAGGAATGAATTTTACCCCGATCTGGGCAAGTTTTACCGGAATTGATAAATTGAGTTTTGGTTTATCTCTCCCCTCCTGTGTAATGAGAATATGCAGTTTTCTTCCCATCTTTGAACCTACAGGTTTTGGATTCAATGCCTCTAAAAGTCTGGCTGCATCTTCTGCCGAGATTTTTCCCTCTGCCACCATATTGATGATTTTTTTCTTCTCTTCCATTATTATCCCTCCATCGCTGTTATCAGTTTCTCCGCCTCATCCGCTGTGATCTTACCATCCGCTAACATTTGTAATATTTTCAACCTGCTTCTTTCATCAACTTCATTTCGTTCCTGTTCGGAAAGCGATTGTTCTTTAGATTTTTCCATTACTTTGGAAATTCCATCGCTTATTTTTTCTTCAACTTTTTCCTGAAATTCCTCGCTGGAAACAGTGTTATATACATTTTTAATGTTATCTTGCACATCTTCCATTACTTCTGTCATGATGTTTTTCATATCCGGTATATCGATATTTTTCATTTTCTTTTTTGCTTTCTCAATTTTTTTGATGATCTTTCTCTTATCAAAATATTCTTCCGGAATGTTATCCATTATATCAGACATAAATGACATATCAAATTTGAAGTTGCCACCCTTCAGTGGATGATTCATCAGATTGATGCTTCCCATTTGGTTTTTCGCAGAAATTTCTACCTTTCCGGAACCTTGAACCATATTCAATTTTTTCTCATTACCAAGGTTAAGACCTTCCTCAAGTCCATCGTAATCACCTTTTAAACCAACATGAAATCTACCTAATTTATTAATTGCTTCAATTTTATAGGGAACTTCTTCGGGGATGATCAGGTGGATCTTTCCATGCTTATTTTCAAACTTGAACTGCCCTTTATCGATAGGAGTGAATTCATAATAAATGCTGCCATTCTGATTTATTATGCTTGCTTTATCAAATTCTGCCTTCAGAACTCGAACAGCTCCATTTTCATTGATCAGATCCAGATTCCCTTTGCAGCCAATTATTTTTGGAGAGCCATTTTCAGATCTTAAAATTATATCTCCTTCACAATCTTTCATTTTCACAGCACCGTTCTCTGTCTTCAGGTTTGTATTGCCGTTGCAATCAATAAGTTTGATTGCTCCGTTTTCTGTTTCACAAACCAGTTTACCATTCACATGATCCATCTTGATTGCACCATTTTCTGTAGTTATTGTTTGAACACCATTCAGGTTTTCAATCGAGATACCGCCGTTTTCTGATTTACCGATTACTTTTGTAACGTGAGGAACCCGTAACTCAAATTGGGAACTTATATGCCGTATATTATCCGGTTCATTTAATTCGATGTGTAACGTGTTTTTCTTTTTGTTATATTTTGCATCTACGATATCTTCGATCTTAACTTTCTTTTCATCAGCTTGTTCAAAATCGAGTTTAATAAAAAATTCTGATGTTTCTTTTTCCCAGCCGATAACTTTTAATCCAAAATTCTCCGATTTAAACTCGACCACAAGGTCGTGCTTTGTTTCAAATTCATAGGTTTTTTCTATGTTTATCATCTCTAACTCCTTCCTTTTAATTTTGCTAGTGCTTCTTCCACAGTCAGATTACCTTTTTCTATTTCATCCAATATTTCCTCAGATCTCACATCGCTTTTTCTACGCTCTTTGGGACACAATACAGATGTTATTTCCGCAAGTTTATTTTTTACCGTTGGATATGAAATATTCAGCACTTTTTCTACTTCTTTAATGTTCCCGCTGCAACAAAGAAAAGTTTTGGCAAATTCCTGTTGAACAGGTGTTAATAGTGACAGATCACCGATCCCAAATTTCCCTTTGATACTGGTATCACATGCCGGGCAATGATATTCTACTATCTCCAGGTTGGAATTGCACACCGGACACTGTTTTAATCTTTTATTCATTTTTTCCTCCTTGCTTGTGAGATAAATTATTTTCAAACTTAATTATGTCAAACTTTATTTTAAGATTATTAATTATAAGCTTAAGAATGTTAATGTCCTGCTTGTTAATATCAATTTATTTTAATGTGATGAGTCATATTTTTAATTTGGAAGATACAATCCTACATTGTTATAGTTTTCAAGACAGATCAATGATCTGTTACTACTGTTACAACTATTAAGAACTTTTTAGTTCCCCTTTGTAAGGGGAATACAAGGGATTTATTTATTCCACTCCTAAATTATAACTCAATTTTCTTTATTCTTTTTTCATTTCCAATTCCATGTTTCTTCCTCAACTTTTAACTTTTTCTATTTGACTCTAAAGTTTCAGATTATTCTCTCTTTATGAAGCTTCCGCTTCGTAAAGCAAAAATTCAGGTAGCTTCTGCTGCCAAGATGAAGTAGAAACTTCGCTCATTATCTCATTCCCAAGCAGAAGCTTAGGAATGAGACTGGCTTAATTTAATTAATTATATTTGACTCAAAAGTTTCAAATTAATAAATTCGATTTTGAAATAATTAAGTTTAAAGGGATAGTTATTAAAATTTTATGATTACTTCTTATAATAAAGTTATAATTGTAATTCTACTGATCTTCTGCATCAGTAATCTTTTTGCATCCGATAAGAATATCTTTTTAGAAATTCCCGAGAATTTCTTGAAAGGAATATTACAAGCAAATTATAAAGAAACTCCCTTTGATGAATTTTTCCCAATAAACAGTGTAGCGATTCCACAGCCTAACTACCCAAGCAGAAAAGAGCATCCTTCACTACTTTTCAAAAAGGATGATCTTCACCTTATCAGGTCGAGATTTACACGAGAGCCATACCGAAGCTGGGGAGAAAATATAATTGATAGAGCATTAGCATATAATTATGATCTCACCTCACCCCTATTGTACGAACTTAAAAGAAGTGAAGCTGCCAAATCAAATGCTTTTGCATATTTCCTAACTTCCGATAATGATTTTTTGGAAACTGCAAAACTTGCACTATTAAATATCGGAGACACATTTCCACCCACAACTCCCGAAGGGCAAGAGTCACAAGTTGGTTGGGGAGATTGGATGAGAGCTGCGCAGGCACTAAGAAATTTTGCAGTTGCGTATGATCTGATATATTGGGAATTTAATGATGAACAGCGAGAAACAATAGAAAAACAATTGATCAAACAAGTTGAGCAGCACCACCGGAATTTCAGGAAATTCCCAAACAGTTTTAGCAGCAATGAAATCGCTTCGGGAATAGGAATTCCACAAAATAATCACATTATTGAGATCGCTTCAGGTGTTGCAACGGTTGCCTTGATCGTAGATGACAAACGGGCAAAACGATATTTTGACGATGCAATAAATGAATTACAGCATGGTCTGGCAATGATCGAAGTGGATGGATCATATCGTGAAGGAGCATATTACGGAAGATTTGTCGCATCAATAATTTTCACGTTCGCTCATTATCTAAATAACTCAACCGATACAAATATTCTTAAAGTACCTCGCATGAAAAAATTCATCCGCTGGCTGATCGATATTGAAAAACCGGATGGCAGTGTACCGCTTTTTGATGATGCGTTTGATCAAGCATTTCTTTTTCAACCTCTCGGTTCGGGCTTAACTGAATATGAGAATGAGCTTTTATATTTATATGAAGAAAACGAGGAAAATTTTAAAGATAATGACCTGAAGTATATCGATGTTTTCTGCGGTTTTGATGATAGAACATTCTCGATAAAACCGGATTATGATCCGGCAATATTCTATCCCGATGGAGGAATGACAATATTTAGAGGTGAAGAGGATATTTATGCACTTTTGTTGGGTGAACCCGGTAGAAAAAATTATACTCATCATGATCACTTTGAACCCGGAGCATTTACTTTATCTGCCTTTAACAAAGATTTTCTTATTGATTGCGGTTACGGAATTAAAGGCGTGAATGATGTGAATAGAAATTGGTTTACTTCTGCTCAAGCTAATAATATCCCATTAGTTAACGGGCTGGGACCAAACCTGAATCCGGTTTGGGGAGATGATCTGACAAGTGAAATGTGTGATTATTTTGGTTCGGAACAAATTTCTTTATCAGTAATAAAATCTAATTATAGAGGAGCAGATATTACTCGCTCAATCTGGTTTGCAAATCAGAGATATTTTATCGTGCTCGATGAATTTGAATCAAATACAAAGAAACGATATTCAATTCCATGGCATAGTTTGGGAAATCTTGAGCAGAAAAATTCAACAAGCGCAAAATGGATTCAGGAGACAAGCAGCCTCGATGTTGAATTCATTTCTAAAGATGATAGCTCATTATTGATCTCTAAAAAAACCGGTCTGCATACAAAACGGGTATTTAATTTTGAACATCAAATATTAGAAGCAAAATTACCTGTGGGCAAAGAGAATAAATTTATATCAATCTTTATTCCAAACCAAATTGGTGAAGATCAAATTCACGCTGTAAACACTGAAGCATTTTCCAACGGGAATGTAAATGCCAGAATAATTATTGATCAGAATAATAATTGGAAGGATTATATTATTCTCGCTGATTCGGTATGGGAATGCGGTAATGCGGGCAGTGATGCGAATATTGCGATCTTCCATAAAAATGAATTTGAAGAAATTGAATATCTCTCTATCAAAAATGCAACGTATTTCAAAATTGATAATGAGGAAATATTCAACTCAGAAAAACCAATTGATATAACTTTGAATCTTGATGATACAGGCTGGTTCGGTTATCTTACTTCCAAAAATGAAAGCTCGAATTTTATTGAATTCTTTCCTGTTATCGATCATGGATACATGATCTTCAATAATAAAATAATTGAATTTGATTCGAAAGTTAATACATGTTTATTGGCAACCGCAAAAAGCGGGATCTTCGACTTTACTTCATCTAAAAATAGAATTTATTCTACCGAAAAGTTTCGACCTTATTACCCAATTCTAAAGACTTTAAGTTTCTCACAAAATCCACAATCTAATGTCGAGCAGATGGATCATTTTGAAAAAATTCAACTAAGAAATGAGATCACTCAAATAACCTGTGAAACCGCTATAAATACAGTGGATTCCCTGCTTAATTGTTCATTAAAAAATATTTATGGAATTACTGCCGGAATAATTAATAGTGCTTGGAATTCATCGGAAAGTTTTATAATTAATCTGCCGCAAACTTTTGAGTTGGAACGAAATATAGCCGGAAAAGAAATTTCCTATTTTGAAGAAGGACATATCACCGATAAAGGAATTTCGACTAAATTTCATAGATTGGAAATTGATAATACACTTTATTTCCAACAGGAAAATTATTTTGAAGATCACTACTTTACCTCTGCAGAAATGAACTATCGGAAATATCATCTTTATGCCGATCGTGAACAATATATGAAAAATGTTAATTACCAATTTGCCTTCGATAGATATTTCGATAAAGGAACAGTTGGTTTGCATCACAGCAGCGAAAATATGGGAGAAAACAAAAACGGTGTAATTCTGAATTATGAGTCTTGGTACACAAATGCAATCTGGAATACAAAAGAAGATAATGATGATTATTTTTTTTCAATATCTAAACAAGGAAGAATATTTAATTGTAATATTATAAGTGATTTCAACCAGGAAAACGGATTGCAGAATTTCGAGTTCACAAATTCAATTATGATCTCCAAAAATCTTTTATTCAATTCGGGATTTAGAAAATTTGAACCGGATAATGAAGAAACAAATATTTATAATTCTAACATCTATTACCATTTCAATAATATTTCAGGATCATTTTCTTCAAATAAGATCTCATCACAAATGCATCGATTTAATTGGCGGATAAACTACAATTTAAAAAAGTATAGTTTTGTGCATAAAGGTGAATTCCAAAATATCATGTTTGGAGATTTCGGGATAAGATACAGGGGAAGAAGAATTTCCTGGAATAATACTCTGCATAAAGGAAAAACAAACCAACTCAAAATCGCTTATAATTCCAAAAAATATTGGTCGGTAAATACAGGATTAGAGCTTGATCTAATTAGTTCCAAAGTAAATCGGATCTCTGCCGGAATGCATTTTAATTCTTATATTCGTGCCGGATTGGATGTTACACATGCTTTGAATAATAACGAGGAATGGCTGGGAATTTGCTGGGTGATCGATAGCAGAATATTCAAAAATGAATTCTTTAATGTTTATACAAATGTATTCTTCGATAATGAAATGGAACTCATCTTTTATGAAATTCAAATAAGCCAATTTGGAACAAATTATTCTCCCGGAATTAAGATCAAAAAGGATCATCGAGGATTTCTCACAGGTGAAGGATATATTTGTTGGGAGTTTTAGAATTGGGTGATTCCTAACCTGAACAAGCCAGAACCAAAAAGGACTCACCGCAAAGATTTATGAGCAGTGGCGTACGCTAAGTACGCAAAGAAAAACAACTGCTGAAAAAATATTGTCGTTTTTTTGTCCCCCTTGTAAGGGAGAATTTATAAGCCTACGGCTTATTAAAGGGGGTTTAGTGTCATATTTTGGTTCTGTGTCATTGCCATTCCCCTTAAACTAATGGGAAGGAAGTTTTACTCGTTACTCCGGCATTTGACGGATTGTCCTCGTAACATCTATAATGTTCCCAAGAAGAACTTGGGAACAAGTTTTACATTACGTTTAAAAACGTGTAATTTATTTTCTAATTGACACTTAATAATAATATTTACAAATTCGGTTTTGATTTTAATAATTAACTTGAAACATTAGAATTTTGGAGAGGAAACTTGAGATATATTCAAAAAATTCTTGGACATAAGAATTTAAATGATAGTCAAAATAAAGAGAAAAATGAAAGTTAATCTAAATGAGATATTTGTCCGTCCTCTGGCGGATCCGCGACATTTATCTGCCTGTGGAAGATTTGTCGTATATAACTCCAAATTAGGGGGTGTTCGCGACAAAGTTGTCGTGAACATATACATTAGTGGCAATTAGATTTAAAATTTAGGAGACTTGATGAAAGCAAAAGTTTTATTGCTAATCTTAGTATCATTCTCAATAACATTATCAGCCATCCCAAACTGGTTCACATCAAATACTTCTAAAGAATATCCCAATTATTACATCGGCAAAGGTTTTGCAAAAATCCAGAATGGGAATATTGCAGAAGCGGAAGCTAAAGCAAAAGAAGATGCTTTAAGAGATGCATCTTCTACAATCTCTTGTAATGTGTCTGGTGAAACTATTAATCATTCTTCGGAAGCGGGAAGCGGATCGGAAGTAAAAGTCGAAGAATATTTCTTAAGCGAAACAAAAGTAAAAACAGACTTGGAGATAATGGGTTATAAGATTTTGAAAACAGAAAGGGATAAGCAGAATATTTATGTTCTCATCGGAATTCCTGTAAATGACTTGTTGAATTCTTTCAAAAGTAAAATCGAGAACTCGATCAGGAAAATTTCAGAGGATTTTGTTTTTGCTGAAGAATTAGCTGAGAATAATCCTGAACAATCCATCAAAAAATATGAAGAATGTATCTATCAAACCGGATTGCTTCAAGACGATCTTCAAATCTATCTTTTCCTCAACAAATGGAAAAATGATTTTCAGAAAAATATTGATAAACTTCCTTCCCAACAAAAGATCGAAAAGCAACTGACAATCCTCTCCGGCTCGACTCCAAAATCCACCGAAAATTTGGCGAACGAACTTTTGAAAATTTTTCTGCTCCAACAAACCGGAAATTATTCATTTATTTTCTATCCATTCGAATATGAAAACACTGGTTTCATTTCAAATTTTGGGAAGAATTTTGCAGAGATATGTTCCGGTATTCTCATTGATAAAAACAATTGGAAAAAAATCTCATATTCCAAATATAAGGAAGCAGATATTGTTTTCAGAGGAAAAATACTCGAATCTGATAACGGAATGTTCCTAATCTTAACGATGGAAAGCATCAACAAAAAAATCGTCAAAAATAATCAACTATTCGTAAATAAAATTACCTGCGAAAATATCGGTTGGGATAAGATCAAGCCGGAAAACCTGAAGCAGGCATTACAAAACAAACTTGCTCTTTACAATGCCATCCAAACCGATAATAGCCTGAAAGTAGAACTGCAAACCGATAAAATGGCAAATGCTCCGGTTATCTATTATTATGGAGATGAACCCAAAATTTTGGTGAGAACCAATAAAGCCTGTTTTATCAGATTGATGTATATTTTTGCCGATGGAATCAAAACTTTACTTATCAACAATTACCACATCGCTACTGACCAAACCAATCAATGGATTCAGCTTCCCTTGGAATTGGAAGTGTGTGAACCGAGTGGCGTTGAACAGATGCTTATTCAGGCTTCAAATGAACAAATGCCAATTTTGAACGTGAGAAAAATGGAGCTTGGTGCAGGAACTTTTATTAATATCATAGAAACTGACATAGATAAACAAATCGCTAAAACGAGAGGACTGAAACTGAAAAATCCGGAAAAGGAAATTACGGAGAGAGTTTTTCAATGGACAGTGTTTGAGAAGTGAGAATCAAAAAATAGGAGCAAAATTATGTTAAAAAAAATCGTAGTATTTATTTTAATTTTAATATCTGCTACTGCGGCTTATAGCCAAACCGCTATGGAGTATTACAATTTAGCTGAACAGGCAAGAAAAGAATATCGGTTCACTGAAGCAATTGAATATTATAAACTTGCTGGTAACTTATTGAAAGAAGCGGGAAGAAAAGCCGATTATGCCATAATGCTGAACAACATCGGGTTTCTGTATGATTCATTGGGACAATATGATAAGGCAATTGAGAATTACAGAAAAGCACTTGCTATATTTGATGAACTTGGAGAGCAAGGAAGTGTTGCTACTTTATTGAACAACATCGGACTGGTGTATGGTTCCTGGGGTCAATATGATAAGGCAATCGAGAATTACAGGAAAGCACTTGCTATAGATGAGGAACTTGGCAAAAAAGAAGGTATTGCAATAGACTTGAACAACATCGGAATGGTGTATAAGTCATGGGGTCAATATGATAAGGCAATTGAGAATTACAGGAAAGCATTTGCTATATTTGAAGAACTTGGGCAACAAGGAAGTGTTGCAACTTCATTGAACAACATCGGTGGAGTGTATAAATCCTGGGGTCAATATGATAAGGCAATTGAGAATTACAGGAAAGCACTTGCTATTGCTGAAAAACTTGGAAAGAAAGATAATATTGCAATAGACTTGAATAACATCGGAACAGTGTATGATTCCTGGGGTCAATATGATAAGGCAATTGAATATTACATTAAATCACTTGCTATAGATGTGGAACTTGGAATAAAAGAAGGTGTTGCAAGAGACTTGAACAACATCGGAATGGTGTATAAATCTTGGGGACAATATGATAAGGCAATTGAGAATTTCAGGAAAGCACTAACTATAGATGAGGAACTTGGTAAAAAAGGTGATATTGCAAGAGACTTGAATAACATCGGAACAGTGTATCATTCCTGGGGCAAATATGATAAGGCAATTGAGAATTACAGGAAAGCTTTAACTATAGATGAGGAACTTGGAGAACAAGGAAGTGTTGCAACTTTATTGAACAACATCGGGGGTGCCTACTTTGAATTAAAAGAATATAAAAAAGCAGAATACAATTTCAATAAATCAATAGCAATTAAAGAAAAATTGAGACTAACAGCAGAAGGTGCAGTACGCAGGGATTATCTTGCGTCACAGATTGGAACCTATCAGTTTCTTATTTCTACATACATAAGAAGCAATAAACCTACTTTGGCTTTTAATACCAAAGAACTTTCTTCAGCAAAATATCTTATTGAACAAATGGGAGAGAAATTAAAAGAAAAAGATATTTTATTTGAAGGTATAAAAAACTATCAGAAGAAATTAAACACTAATACCGTAATTATTAATTATTCAAATATAAATTGGTATGAACCTGCACAAATTGTTGTAGATAAGAATAATATTTTCGCAATTGAAGTTAAGGTCGAAAATTTAATCTCAAATATCAATATCAAGTATAAAAATGTAATATCAAATGCAGTAGAGAATTTAAGAGGTATTAAAATAAAGGGAAAAGATAAAGAGGAAAAAGTAATTGAAAAAGTAGATGATGATAATTTTGAAAAAATAATAAACTATTATCGTTTATTGCTTTCAAAGTCAAACCTTGATTCCAAAGAAGAGAAAACTATTCAATATATCGGTAAAGAGTTATATAAATTTCTATTTGGCAGTATTGAAAAGCAACTTAAAGGGAAAGATGAACTCATTATTATCCCGGATGGTGTTTTGTCATTCCTCCCTTTCGAGACATTAATTATGCCGGATGGCAGATATCTGATTGAAAAATATCATATTAAATATACACAGTCTTTAACTGTATCAGAGATCATTGCGAAGAGACATTACAGTAAAAACAGAAAACCGCTTCTAGCTTTTGGCGGTGCTGTATATGATGAAATTTCTTATGCAAGTGATATTATTAAAGCGGAGAAGCAATTAGAATATCTGAAAAATGAAACATTGTTGGCTTTAAGCAGAGGTCAGAATGTAAGAAAAGCATATACAAGTCTTGAACTTGCAGAATGGGAAAATCTACCCGGCACATTAACGGAGGTAAAAGCTATCCAAAATTTAATCAAAGATACTGATATTTATACAGGTAAATCTGTTGATGAGTCAAAAGTAAAGTTTTTATCTAAAAAAGGTGATTTGAGAAAATATAAAGTTCTACACTTTGCCACACATGGTCTTGTTGTGCCGGAAATACCTGAACTGTCGGCTATTGTTTTCTCATTAACAGAAGATGAAAACAATAATGAAGATGGATATTTGACAATGAAGGAAATAGCAGAACTTGATATTAACGCAGATTTTGTGAACCTCTCTGCTTGTGAAACAGGTGTCGGTAAAATATATGGTGGAGAAGGAGTTGTAGGCTTAACTCAGAGTTTTCTTATTGCAGGTGCAAATGGACTTTCTGTTTCACTCTGGAAAGTAGCTGACGAATCTACAATGAAATTTATGATCGGAATTTATAGTCTTGTGCAGGATACGGGAATGAGCTATGATAGAGCAATAACAGAGATGAAAAGAAAATTAATATTGTCTGAAGTCGATTTAAAAAATACAAAGCCAAATAATTATTCCAGTCCATTTTACTGGGCTCCATTTGTTTATTATGGTAAATGAAATATAATATGAGAAATCTATTATCTATAGTAAAATGTTATTACACATATAAATAGCCACTAACAAGAGCCTCCACAATCAGCTGGAAGAATAGCAAGAAGGGTCATTGCGAGCGTGGTGATAATTTGAATAAGGAGTTTTTTATTGGGACCAAATATAATTCTTGATAAATCTACATTTCAAAGTTTATCTTTCGATGAGATTGTTACGCTTCATAATTATTATTTTGTAGTTGTGACCCCCATTCTTTTAAATGAGATATTGGGTGATCTAACAATGCCTAAAACTGAAGATTCTAAAATAAAAAGAATAGTTAAACTACTTTCAAAAAAAATCCAACAAAAGGATTCATGTATCACAACGAATCATAATACTTTAATTGTAAATTCTTTATTGGGTAACAAAATAATAATGAATAGAAAACCTGTAGTAATAAGCAATAATTCAGCCATTCTAAATGATGGAAAAAAAGGTATTGTAATAGAAGAATCTACTGAAGAAATTGCTTTGCACCGATGGAGAGAAGGTAATTTTACTGAAGAAGAAAAAGAAATGTCTTCTCGCTGGAGAAAAAAAACAACTAAACCAAATAAATTAAAAGATATTCAAGATCAGTTCAAAAAATCAATACCACATATTAAGTTTGATTTAGGTATGCTAAAAGAAAAGATGGATGAAACTATTTTAACGAAGCATCTTCAAACTAATTTTCTTAAATCACTAATTTCCTTGCTTCATATTGATCCTCAAACTATTAATAAAATTTTTTTACGGTGGGAACAAAACAACATTGAAACGCTAAAAGACTTCTCTCCATATGCTTTTTTCTGTTTGAATCTTCAAGTATTTTTTTTACAATCTCTTGGATTGGAGCTAGTTGGTTCAAAATCAACAAATGATATTGATCTAATGTATTTGTTTTATTTACCATTTTGTAATATTTTCTCATCAGGAGATAAAGTTCATAAAAAATTGATTCCTTTTTTCTTAGGTAAAGATCAATCTTTTATCTCTGCTGAAGACTTAAAAAGTGATTTAAAACAACTAGCTTTAGAAGAAAAAAAGAATAATGGTGGTAGAAAACATACGCCTCAAAATCCTAAATCTTTTACGTATAAATTTTGGGAACAATATGTTGATTGGTTTCCTGATGAACTAGAAATGGTTATTAAACTAGAAAATGAAGAAAGTAAAAGAATTCAACAAATAATGAAAGAATTAAAAGAACAAAAAGTAACAAAAGTGGATAACACTATTAAGAATTCTGATATTGAATTTATCCAGAGAATAATAAAAATAAGTCCAGAAGATTTATGCCCTTGTGGTAGTGGTAAATTTTTTAAAGATTGCTGTCTATCTAAAATGAGAGATAATTTAGATGATTAATATTGCCACTAACAAACGTGTCAGCGGTAAGTTGGGTGGTTTATTTTGGGCTGAATCGTACCGATTCAGGTTTAGCGGTTTGTTCGGTCGTCCCCGATAAATCGGGGCGATCCCGCCGCACACGCCGCCGTTATGGGTAATTCTATTTGTTTAATTAGTATTGACGTTCTTATTTTAGAAATTATAAATTAGTGAGTTAATATGTTTAAGAAAATAACAGTTTTTGTAGCTTTAATGATTATTACATTAATCTTATTTGCAGACTATCAAAGTGATATTAATGAAACAATAGAAAAGAGTAAAAAAGAAGATCGGTCTGAAAGCGAACAACTGGTTGGTATTGCAGCCTGTCAGTATAATTATGGTAAATTTGATGAAGCATTAAAATCATTAGTTGAAGCTGATTCAATGGGCTTACCTGAAGAATACAGTATAATTATAGATTTAATGATATCACAACTCAATGCTGAACTTGGTAATTATAATAAAGCATTAATATACAATGAGGATGTTATTGCACAACAGATTACTAATTCTGGATCGCCAACTTATCAAATTGAATTTCAGAATTTATATTATAAATATATGCTAGGAATGGACATAACCGAAGCAAAGAAATCTATTTTATTAAAATGGGAAGTTGATAATACTGGAAACCAATATTTTTTATGTGAATTTCTTTTATTAATAGAAGATTATCAAGCAGCTTTACAAGCGATAACAGCTTATGATATTTTGTTAAAAAAGCATGAATTGACTGTAACAAATATTCAGTATATTTTTTATTTACATGCATATTATGAACTTGGTAATTACGAAGAAGCAAAAAAGTATTTTAAATTAGCTTTAGCAAAGAACACATCAGATTATTATGGTACTGAAAGTTATTTATACTATTGGGATACTCTGATAAATTATAAGCTTGGAAATCTACAGCAAGCAATAATTTCATTAAAGAAAGGGCAAAAGAATGAATATGATTATCATGAAAGATATGTGCTATTAAGTTTGTGGCATTTTGATGATAAGAATATAAAAATTTTGGAATTGATAGAGAAATCAGCTAACAGAGAAATTATTGAAAAGTGAATTAAATGGTAAATATCCATAACAATAAACGTGTCAGCGGGTAGGGTTTTTTGCCTTCTTCTGCCTGAATCTTGCGATTCAAGGTTTAGTGGTCTGTCTGAGCGTAATCAAAACATTAATCAACACTTGTACGCCTTGGCGTATTCCATTTCGTAACACAAACCTTCAGGCAGATCAGCTCATTCCTAAAATCCTGCTCTCCTGTTCCATCTATCTTTATGATCAAAGAGACCTCGATCTAACGGAAGTGAGGATAAATTTTTTCCAATTCTTTCAATTCGCTCTTCAATTTGTTCCTGAGTATAATGCTCGTTATTTGTTTTGGAAGATGAGTGTTTTAATCTTTGTAATAAAATAAGCATTTGTCTGCCGTCATAACCTGCGCGTGATGCATAAAGAACTGCCAGTTCATCAGCTTCTTTTTCATATTCTTGCAGTCTTCCATTCACTAGAGTTTCGTAAATACTGAAACAGAGTTCTTCCATTTCCTGCTCAACACTTAGGAACTCTTTATCCTGTTTTATACCCATTGAATCCATCTCTTCATCCATTTCGCTAAAAGCGTTATCTGCCATGATATGATGTTTTCGCTCATCCATTTCCAGCATACCGTGATGCTGTGCGACGTGAGCAATTTCATGAGCCAGAACACAGGCAAGCTCAGCTTCTGTTCGTATCATTTTCAGCATTCCCAAAGTAATAAAAATAATCCCACCCGGGCATGAATATCCGTTAACTTCATCAATATCCAGAATAAAAAAATTATAATTAATATCGTAAACATCGGTAGCTTCAACCACTATATTCCCAACTTGATTCACATATTCTGTCAGTGCTGCATCATTATAAATTCCTGAAGAAGCAATCCGTGAGGCAATTCCGATTCCCATACCTTCTTCCGGAAATGAAAAAAAGTCTTTTACTTCCGTTGTTGGAATAATGAATTTTTTATAGTTCGCTTTCCGGTTGAAGCCGAGATAAGTTTCTTTTCTGAAATTTTTATATGCTCTTGCATCAAGTTTTTGGTCAGTATAAAGAGTTATAAAATTAGGGGAACCATCAAATTTTTTCGTGAACTTTTGCGCAAAACCTTTTACACCGGCAGACATCCCGTGTTGTGAAACACGAAGATCGGTTTTCTGCATTCCCATCCTGGAAAAAACATCATCAGAAGCTTTTCTCTGAACTGTTACTTTTTTGGATACATATCCTTCCAAATTCTCCACTTGAATCTGCAGCCAGCCATTGTCTTTTTCCATTATTGTGAAGGAAGTTCCTTTCTCTAATTCTGCTAATATTTGGAAAAATGAGCCGGGACCATTTCGCACTATTGCACGATCGCGTTGTACTGTCGCGCTTTCCTGCGACAATAAACAAATTGAAAACATAAGCAAAATAATTATCAAAGTTCTTTTCATTCCATTCCCCCTTTCCTGATCATGGGATTTGATTTAATTTTTCATATTAGCAAAGAAAGCTTTGTTCAAGATTGAGTCAATATAATTATTATCAACCATTGCAAAGGCACTTCGATTAAGTCTATCCTGAGCTTGACGATGGACTCAGTGTGACAGCATTTTTTGCATTATTGCATTCCCAATATCTCGAATGCTTTCGGGAATAACGAGAGAGAAGGGTTATTTTACATCCAGCTTAATTATTCCATCCCATTTTTTGGGTGGGAATTCCAATAAATACATACAGCGTGTAAGCATAACTTGCGAAACAGTATCATTATATGGTTCTTCACAAAGTTTTTGGAATATCTCTCCAGCCTGCTGCCATTTTCCTTTTCTGTAGAGTTCGAGTGCCTGCTCATAAATCTCGATCCATTCATATTTGGAAGAATCGGTCTCATCTGTTCTTTCGTCGATTATTTCAAAAATACAGGTTGGTTTGGTTTTACCCTTTACCATCAAAGAATCTATTTCACGGCAGATGAATTTTTCTTTAACCTGCTCATAAGTAGCCTGACTTATTATGATATTTGTCTGATAGATCTTATTCACACCTTCCAAACGGGCAGCCAAATTCACGGTATCACCGATCGCTGTATAATCCATCCGTTTCTCACCACCAATATTACCAGCCACGAGCAAACCGGAATTGATCCCGATACGGGTTTGCAAATGCAGGTTTTCGGTAGCGGTTAATTCCTGTATTTTTTCTAATTCTTCTCTGAGCTTTTTGTGGGCAAAAGCCGCACGACAAGCAAGCAGCGCATGATCTTCTCTTTCTATTGGCGCACCGAAGAGTGCCATAATTCCATCTCCGGTATATTTATCTAACAAACCTTCATATTGGAAGATGAAATCAATAAGTTTTTTGAAATATTCATTTAGATCCTGCACCAATTCAGATGGTGTTTTTGTTTCGGAAAGAGTAGTAAAATTGTAAATATCGGTATAAAGGACAGTTGCATTTATTTCTTTACCGCCAAGTTGAACTTTATCCGGTTCATCTTCAAGCTGCTTAATCACATCATTATGAAGATAACGGGTGAATATTTTCCTGATCTCACGCCTGGATTTGCCCTCCAATAAATAACTTAGAGTATTAATGAGTAAATATGAAATAATAAAACCAACTATCTGCATTGTAAAATTAAGTTGAATGCGATACAATTTCCATAATGTAAAATTAATTAACAACATAAATATGAACAGCACTAAAATTATGAGATTAGCCTTCTTAGGCAGGAAATTTGAAATAAAGAACATGATAGGAAAAATAATTAGAAGTGTAAGCAAGAAATTTATCCATCCGGTAGTGATCGTAATAAAATCGCAGTTGATATAATTACTGAGCGCAGTTGCCCAAATTTCCATTCCCGGCATAACTTTGGAATAAGAATTTGATTTCAGGTCATACAATCCGGCGGCTGTAGCACCGAAGATAACATGCTTATTGCGGAATTTATCTAAAGGGAGTACCGGCTCATTGTTATTCATATAGGCAGAAGCAGATGAAATAAGAGCACGGAAAGGATAAGTTGTGAAAGCATTTTGCCCATACCAGTTCAACAGATAATCTCCATTTTTATCAACCGGTATTTCAATATTCTCAACATCTTTATATTCATCCAGCCAGACACGATATGCCATCTGTGCAAAATAATGTTCCCTCAATTTAAACTGCATACCGATTCTGCGGATCATGCCGTCATTATCCGGTGCTGTATTAATTATCCCAATCGATCTGTTATTAATAAGGAACGGTTCTATCGGAGCTCGAATCCCCTGAAAGGTTGGAAGGTCTGTTTGCTGATCATTAATAGAAAATTCATTTACTTTGGAATGGATATAATTGGCATCTTTAAGCAATTGCACACCAAGATAGACCTTCCCGTTATTTTTGATCGCATCAGCAAAAATGTTATCGGTTTCTTCTGCAGTTGTCTCTTCTCTCTCAATATCTTTCTCATAAAATTGCATATCAAAAATAACTGTTCGAGCTCCGGCTTCGGTGAGAAAGTTAACGGCATATCCATAAAACGAGCGGGGCCAGGGCCAGGAAATTCCATTTTCACTAAAGAAATCCAAACTGCCGTCATCGATAGCGATAATTACAATATTTGTATCGGCTCTTTCCGGAGTCGGATCAAGCTGGAACCGGTAATCCAGCATTTTTAATTCTATATCTTTAAAAAATGGAGTAGAACTAAAAAAACTTATCAGCAATGTTAAAAACAGCGATGCCGAGAGAAGTATATACCACTTCTTATAAAGTTTCGTTAATCTAATAGTCTTTTTTTTATTTTTCATTGACCAGCAGTTTGGATAATTCTTGGAACCATATTTTCAGATATTTTCCCTGCTGCATTTTCAAAAGCTTTGAGACCTGCTTTTTCTGCGTTCAAACCTTGTCCGGTTACATTATTGAAAACATTTTTGTATATCTCTTCGCCCGAACTCATTTCCAGGGCTGAAACTGTAACATCAACAAAAGTTGAATACATTCCAAACATTTCCGAGCCTTCCCGCGATCTTGCTTTGATTGTAATATATATATCCGATCCTGCCATATCATCTGTAAAAGAAAAACCCTTATCAGAAAAACTTTCCTTTATCCTGGGTTCAATATGAAGAACGGCTAGTTCCTTTCCTAAATTTATTTCTTCGGATTCAATAAAGATAAGTAATCCTGTAACATTTAGAATAATCCGGGTTGATGGTATCGGGAAAGTTTTCAGAATATTCTGATACACAAATGAAGTACTGTCCTGATTGATCAATTTGGAAATATCCAATTCTGCATTAAGAATTTGCATTTTCTCAGAGGAAGTTACCTTGCTGATCTTAGAAGATGCAATCCCATTCATATTTGTTTTCACATTTTCTATCAGGTCACCTTCACCACGTTTAAAACTGAATAATATCGGTAAGTTGGAAATGGGGATCTGCTCTACATCATGATAAAAAGCCGTAATAATGATTGGTTGTTTTACAGCTTTATTTCTTTTCGCTTCAATATTGTTCTTTACCGGTTTCAATTCAATATGCGAAAGAAGGTTCTGAATCGAGAGATATATTTCATTATTCAGATAAATGGAATTCCCAAGATATTCTGTTTCGAGAGTTTCTCCGATGTATTTTTCAATAGGTTTGAGGGACTGCAAAAAAAGAAGTAAAGCTTTGTAATATTCCCTGTTTTGTTCACTCTTTTTCGCTTGGGAAAAAAGATCTAATGCTAAACTAACTGCTTTGTTTATCTTCTCCTCTCTTGCTAATTGATATTTTACTTTGGAAAGACGATAGTAGATCCAATATTCCTTCTTATCCTGCCATTGTACTACAAGTTCGTATCCTTCTAATTCTGCTTCAGTTGTAGAGCAAATACTCGATTTTAGTTCTTCTTCCAGCATCCCTGATTTTTCGATCATACTGCTAACAACTTCTCCAGAGATATTTACTGTGATCTCGGAAGCAAGATTCTTCAATGCTTCACTAGTTGCCTTTTCAATATGACCATTACTTCCCTTTATTTTGGAAGCATGTCCGATGCCAATAAAGAATTCGTTATCAATTGGTCTGTTTGTTACCCAGTTCGGTGCTTTTTTTGCATGAAGCAGATTACCTTGAAAAAACAAACATATCAACAACAAAAGTTGGAATACTCTTTTCATTTAAATCCTCCATATTTAGAAATAAATAATTCCGGAAAAAATAAATTTTAGATATGTGTTTTCTTGAGTACTTGTACTTCTTTCATTTTTATTTGTTGCCATTGTGAATGCTGTATCAAGGGCAAATTTTTCAAAGATAAGACCTGTTCCAAATGAGAATCCTGAACCAATAATTGAATCTCCATAAATATCAGCCATAAGAGTTGGAACAGATTGGTAACCTACTCGGAAAGGAACAACTGCAAAATCTGAAACAATAAGGTATTCAGCACCTACTCGGAATTGATTTAGGTCATCATCATGTGCATTTATATTACTTTCACCATAAGCTCTGGTTTCATAATCAATAGCCAGAGTAAAATTATCACCAAAACGGTAGGAAGATCCAAAACCAAGCATAGATGGCATTTCATTTTTAACCGTTCCTTCAGTTACAACCTCATTATAAAAATAATCACCTAGTTCCCAAATTTCTTCTTCAGTTATTAAGCCATTTTCTTCGGCTTCAAGGTCAAATGCAGTTCTGTAAGTTATTCCCAATTTCAATGGAACTGGATTTTCCAAGTTATCTAAATTAATCATTCCCCCAAAAATCATATTGAAACCTGAGAAAGTTTGTTCATATTCATAAGTTCCTTCATAACTATACCATTCATTCCAGTAAGAGTCATAATCATATTCATAATATCTCTCATCGTGTTCCAGATTTCCAAACCACATATTAGCTGCCAAACCTACCGATAAAAAAGGCAATGCCTGGTATCCAGCTCCAAATGTGAATGTATCAGCACCTCCAGTAGAATTAATTTCAGTACTTCCACTTTTAAAATCTTCAAAAAGATCTATTGGTTTCTGATACGCTGCAGCTAAAACCAACTTACTATCCATAAAAGGAAAAGCAACACTACCGAATTCCAACACAAAATTAGATTTTGTGTTTTCCCAATCTTCTAAAACTGATTTTGAAGAATTGTACTTCGAAACGATGGAAGCTTCCGGACGATATAACTGAGTTAACCCGCCTGGATTCCAAACAACAGCAGTAGCATCATCAGCCACACCGATGAACGCTCCACCCATACCGGCAGCTCTTGCTCCAGCACCGGTTATGTTCCATCTTGCATTTAAAGATACTGTTAAAATTACAACTAAAATAAAAAAAAATATTCTTTTCATTTTCTTCCCCCTTTACTTTACAACTACTTTATCCTCACTTTCAATTTTACTTATATTACCAATTGGTTTGGCAATCGACATTTTCTCTTGCACTTGAATAACAATAATCTCACCAAGCGGAGTAACATTCCTACCAAGAACTTCTTTCGTTACAGGATGATAATATTTTTTGCCTTCTTTATAAACTACACATTTTGTTCCTTTGCGAACTCCCACACTGCTTCCAATGCTTAAAATTATTTGATCTTCTTCAACTTCCATAACAATTCCCTCAACCAAAGGCAGATCATTATAAATATCAATTGCGACCTGTTCTACCAGATTCTCGATAGTTTCGATATTTGTATTACCGGAATCTGCTTCCTTAGCTACAATAAGTACACTTGTTTCAGTATCAATCCCGCGCGCACTAACCTTCACAAACCCGATCTGCATATTGATACTTCCTAATATTATCAAGTCTGCTCCTGCCAGTTTACCTACCTTAATAGCAGTTTCTTCATCCACAAATCCGCTTAATCCAAGTTTTTGTTCTTCCATGATCTTATCAAGTGCACTTCTTTCAATTACTCTGAATCGTCTTAAATTTACGAGTTGAATTATCAATTTTTCCGTAACTGAATCGATAAGATCTTTTGCATCCTCATTGCTGCTAAATGGAAGTACGGCAACTGACAGCCTTGAACCAACCTGAGTCACTTTAGAAGGGTCATAAGTTAAAGCACCCAAAGGAAGTGTTCTTACTTCACTTCGTTTCTCTTTCAGTTTATCAAGTTTAGCTCTTTCTGCATCTAGTTCTTTCTTTTTACGAGCAATATCTTTTTCCATCTTTTCAAGTTCTTTTTTTGCTTTTTTCTTTTTCTCTTTATCAATTTGTTTTTGCTCCTCATCTATATCTTTCTGCTTCTGAACAAGTTCTTCCTCTTTTATCCTTTGTTCTTCGAACTCCTGTTGTCTTCTTGCAAGTTCTTCTTGTTCTTTTTGTTGTTCTTGCTTCTTAATCAAGTCGTCTTTAAGATCTAATTGATCTCCTTTATAGCTTAATTTTTCAATATATTCTTTAGTTCTTTTTTCCTTTTTATATGCATAAGAAAGTTGCAATTCACCCATTGCATCATCGAATTCACCTAAATTGTAATAACATATACCAATATCTCTATGAGGATAATATTTGATAAATCGTGTACCATAAGTTCTTTTTCTTTTTGCATCTTTAAATTCAAGTGACATTGCACTTTTCAATTCTTCAATCGCTCTTTCCCATTCACCTTTCTCCATAAATTTTACACCTTTATCATAATAAGTATAGAATTTTTCAATTGCTGTAATTGGTGATACTACAAAGAAAAAAGAGAAAATTATAATTAATGTAATGGTTCTTTTCATTCCGATCCTCCGTTATATTCAATAAAATGAACTCGAACTAAACAAAATAAGTAATGCTTTTAAAATAAGTCAATTAAATTGTATTTATCGAACATTATTTAGAATAGATTTCAGAGATCAGAAGTCAGAAGTCAGATTTATGATTTGAGAAATGAGAAATCTGTCTTTCTGAGGAATTCTGTTTACTTTTCTAACGAAGAATCTCAGATTTTTTCTATCTCATCCCCCTGTAGAAATACTTTTACTCGTTCTCCCGAAAGTATTCTGGTTCTTGGGAACGTAATAAGAATAATTCACCGCAAAGATTTATGCGCAGTGGCGTACGCTAAGTACACAAAGAAAGACAACTGAAAAATAAATCTGTCTTTCTGAACCCCATCCCCGACCCTTCCCCTTAAACTAATGGGAAGGGTGTCCAGTCCTAAATACGGTTGACACTTTTTTTTGTTTTTTCTCCCTAAAGAGCAACCTGCAGGTTGCTCTTTACGCTGCTTTCTTATCATCATTTTTATTATAAACTTCTGTAGGGGTTTTATAAGCAAGACTTAAATGCGGGCGTTCCTCATTATAGATATTTATTGCTTCCTTTACAGCTTTTCTGATTGATTCGATATTTTGGAATGTCTGATCTAAAAGAAACTCCTGTTTCAA
>JAUVLU010000072.1 GCA_030600585.1 Candidatus Cloacimonadota bacterium
ACAGAGAAATTCTTAATAACTGTTTTAATAGTGCATTGGCTTTCAGCTTGCTGAAAACGATGCTGATATTCTTCTTGCATTTCAATAGTGCATTGGCTTTCAGCTTGCTGAAAACGATGCTGATATTCTTCTTGCATTTCAATAGTGCATTGGCTTTCAGCTTGCTGAAAACGATGCTGATATTCTTCTTGTATTTCAACAGTTCCTCGTTTTATTAAATCTAACTTTTTTAAATGAATTCATAAAGTATAATAAACAAAAAATCAACAACTTTTGTAAGTTTGCTAATAAAATATTGACTTAAATTTTCATAAATTATATTTGAGACTTATTATTATGAATATGAAAATTAGTGATGTTGATTTTGTGAGAACAAGAATTAAGGATTAGACTATGAAGCTTCCTAAAATTGAGATTGATGAAAAGCTCTTAATACAAATTGCCCAGAACTTTAAAGTAAAAGAAATGTATTTTTTTGGTTCTGTTTTAAGAGATGATTTTGATGAGAAAAGTGATATTGATATTCTGATCTCATTCCAAAATGAAGTTCATTATTCCATTTTTGAATTATTCGAATTATGTGAAGAATTCAAAACTGTGCTTAATAGACCAGTTGATTTAATTGAAAAAAAAAGTTTGAGAAATCCATATCGAAGAAAGGAAATATTGAAAACAGCGAGGAGAATTTATGCAGCTTAAAGAAAAAGATAAAGCCTATTTATGGGATATTTTCGAAGCTTGCAAAGATATTTTGCAGTTTATTGATAATATCCAATTTCAAAAATTCTCTGAAGATAAAATGCGACGCTTTGCGGTGGAAAGACAATTATTAGTAATTGGAGAAGCTGCAAATCATTTATCAGAAACTTTTATAGCAAATACTGCACATATTCCGTGGAAGATAATTATTGGGATGCGAAACATAATAGCACATGATTATGGAGAAATTCTAATTGAAAGAATTTGGTTAACAGCTACAGAGCATATTGAAGAATTACTTAAAAACGTTAATGAATATTTAGATTAAACCGTTTTGTTCGTTGCTAATCTCTCCTAAAAATCATACCTCACTTTCATAAATATCATTAACAGTGAAACCGAATTAAAAAGATATCGTCAAATAACTTCTGAGTAGATCTCCATATCCAGAAACATCAGCATATTCATCATAATTTTCCTGGCGATCAAAATAATTATATTTCAAACCAAACCTTAAATTTCGATAAATAGGAAAATCAATGCCGGATTCAATGATCCAAATTCGTTCACTAGCAGCCAATCCTGCAACATTGGACAAACTGAAAAATCTACTTGAAATGAACATTATAATTAAATCATTTCGTCCAAATTTCAGATAAGATAAAATTGAGTAACCGGGTCCTAAATTGTAATCTCTATTTTCTTCATTATATCTTGAATCCATTGCTCCCAATAATATCCCCTGCAAATGAAATCCAGCTTTGAAATTAATCTTTTCGGTTAGTTCCGATTTAATCTCCACTCCCGGACCGATCGAGCTGCTTGATAGCCTGATGATGTCATTATTTGTGTAATAGAAATTTTGAAAAGCTCCTGCTAAAATAGAGTAAGATTCCTGATTAATTTCCCGTCCGATCAAATGTCCCAACAAAATAATGGAAGATACAGTTTCTCCTTTATAAAGACTAATATCTATTGCAGCCTTAAAGTAATCAAAAGGTTTCCTGATCTTTTTATCCTGAAACATTTTATTGTATTCCAATTGAAATCCTGCAAAAATATTTGAATCCATTTTTTCTATTTGATCGGACATAAAATTATTATTACCTCCAAAAGAAAAAGTGTATTGAATCTGGGAGTTTTCCCGTTTAGGAGAAGAATATCCTAAATGTCGATTTAAATTATTCATCGGACAAAGTAAAGTTGTGATGAATTCATTAACTACTTTTTTTGTTCCAGTGGCATTATCATTATAAAAATGATTCGATAAACGGTACAGAACTTCCCCTAAAGCAATACCGCCGAAAGTTGTTGTTATCATATCATTTATGGAAGGATAGTGATTTTCCATAAATGATTCCCATAGCAAACTTCCGCCTAAAACATAAGCTGAAGATTCTACAAAACTTAGATCATTGGAACGGGCAGCTGTGAAATATATAGAACCTGAATAAGGATGTGCAATCTGGTTCATGGCAAATCCGCCGTGATCCCATTCAAAACCATTTCGGAAATTTGCTTCAATAGAATTAAATCCAATAACTGCCCAATATTCTTTCGCCACATATCGGTCATAACTCCATAAACCGACAATAAAACCGATATTCTCAATTGCAGGTATAGTATAATTCTTCTTTCCCTGATTCTTTTCAGATGCTGCGGAAACTACAAAATCAGATTCTTGTGGCAAGCTTCCAGAAATCTTTGGTTCACCCAATAGTAAAGATGGAAATAGCATTATGATAAACAGTATTTTCTTCATAATATTATCCTTAACGTCTTATGCTTTACAATAATTACCCGAATCATTCTCCTATGTTTTTAAAAATCTAAAAATCATATCTCACTTTCAAATATAGCATATCATTTTCGTCATACTGTCCGAAATTTCCTTCATCACCTACAAAGATATTTGCTCCTAACTGAACTTCAAATCCATCGGCAAGGTCATAAGCAATTTTCGGACGCAGAAGTGCATCTTCATTATTTATACCGTAATAGGTGAAGAATTCCAATCGCAAAGTTTCACGCAGGAAATCTTCTGTAATCAAGAAAGTTATCGTATTTGAAAATTCATCATTGCGGATATCATCTTCGTAATTTATAATATATTCCTGAATAAATTGGAAGCTCACATTCATTCCAAACCAGTTATGATCGTAACCGACAAGATAATGCACATAATCTTTTTCTTTAACACCATTTACAGATAAATTTTCCACTGCAAATCTCTTCTCGAAATAATATGCACCTTCACCACGTACAACAGCTCCACCCACAGCTTTACTGAAACTTGCACCCACAAGTGGAAGCCGATGATATTCCGGTTTGATCAGTAATGTATCGGGTTGCAGATAAATGCGCATCGCCGGATTATCATCCCACATATAGGCAGTCATCAATTCAAAATCGATCGCACTTCCAAGGTAAGAATATTTTAAGGCAATTTCACTTTCGGAAAGTTTGTTTTCTACTTCAGCATTGGAATAATCGTAATTTACCGGCATTGGAAAATCCGGCATTTTAGGAGCCCAGATCGAATTTTCATCAGGAGTAATTGTAGGTTGGAAAGTGGGAATCCAAACAGCTTCGAGAGTAGAATTTCCCAAGTAATAATCAAATTTAACAGCATTCGTTCCAATGCGGATCTCTTCAAAATCGGGCAGAATAAATTCCGAAAGGTCACGCGGTGAAATGATGTCGGTAATAAAAACGCCGTCCGCTTTCCCCCAGATTATCTGCTGCTTTCCAATGCGCAGATCGAAATTATCAAAATAGATATCCATATATGCCTGACGAAGTGAAATATCCAAATTTTTGTTCAAAGCATTGTAATCGAACACCGGATTTACATAAAGTGCAACATCTCCTTTTCCATAATCCAAACGCCAATCAAAAGTGTTTTGCATAACCGAGTATTCTCCATCTCGATCTGTTAGTGATCCGAGATAAGTTCGCACAAATCCGTGATGAATTATTTGGGCATTTAGCATAAAAGCAAAAGCTAAAATTATTATTGTTATAATTATTCTTCTCATTATTTTCTCCTTTTTTTATCGGACTTGACTTAACAGCAAAGCGTTGAGTTAAGAACGATACTCCGCAATTCTTAAGTCCGTTTTCGCTTCGCTCTTACGAACTCAAGTCTTGCTACATTCCTCGTTTCATCATTCGTTCGGTAAATTTATTATCGGAAATACCGGTATCTACTTTCACATTTGCCAATTCCATTTTTGTGGTATGATCTTTTTGAACATTATGCATTTCAGAAATTGTGATAACAATGTAGTCTTTGATTTTCTCAGATTTTTTTAAGGTAAGCGTTTTCAGCAGATCATCATCTTCATCATAAAATTCCTTTTTCTTGCCGATCCATTTATCTTTAACTATCCAGGTAATTGTTTTGGAATACATATATTCCTCTTCTTTGGGAATACTCTCCACCACGTAGCAATTTTCTCCGTCAATCTCTTCTTCACGTAACAATTTATGTGTGTCAGATGACGGATGACGATCTCCAAGATCATCATAAGTGAAATCCGAACCCATAAAATAGTCACTTTTACTGTCGCTGGAAATACGTTTCACTTTTTTTAAGGCAGGAAGATATATCCATTGATCATCGTCTTTTCCCGCTTCATCGTAACTCCAGCTCATAAAAGAAGTATTACGCACATCGGCAGGTGAAACAAAGAACATTATCTTCTTCTCCATATCACCAAAATCTTTTAAGTACTGTTTGATCTCACGCACCCGTTCGTCCCCGCGGGAATTAATAAGCGACATTGTCAGATCGCCTTCCTGATCTTGTCCGGTTGGTCGGTCATAAACATTTTCGATAATTTTAAGTCCTGTAATTTCCTGTGCTGATAAGGTTGCAGTCATAATTATCGCTGCCATTAAAATAATTGTAAATTTTTTCATTTTTCCTCCAATTTCAATATTTTTCCCGATTTTTTTTCCTTCCGAAGCTTTCTTCTATTTTTTCTTTTAATAAGATTCGGAAGGTTACGAATAAGCTAAAACTTTCCGAATCTTAGTTGAATGTATTCCTTTGCGGGAAGCTTCGGAAAGGCTGTTTGTTTGTTGCCAATCATTTCTTCCTCTCCATTTTCTTTAAAATCCCTGTTCTATACTCAATGATTTTTCTTGAAAATGCGTTTACAAAGGCAAACAAAATTCCCAGTCCTGAAAGAATGTAAAAGATAAATATGATTTTCCCTACATCTGTTTGCGGAGAGAAATCTCCGTATCCAACTGTTGTGAGAGTTGTTACACAAAAATAGAGCGAATCTATCCAACGCCAGTTTTCTACAAAATGAAAT
>JAUVLU010000088.1 GCA_030600585.1 Candidatus Cloacimonadota bacterium
GGCGAACAAGAAAGCAAAAAGCAGAAAGACGAAATCTCATATAACCTACCTTTTATATCTATTTAATCAAATCTTTGAATCTGTTATTTACAGGTCAAGAGAAAGTGTCTCTACCCGCATTCGATTGAACACGGGTAGAGAGTATTCGCAAACAGGATGTTTGCGTTACGTTATTTGAGAAGCAGCATTTTTTTCATGGATGTTGATTTACCGGTTGAAATTTTGTAGAAATACAAACCTGATGCAACAGATTTGTTGTTATTATCTTTACCATTCCAAACTATTGAGTGCTGACCTGCTGAAAGCTGGTCATTAACAAGCTGTTTTACTTTCTGACCTTTTACATTATAAACTGTAATATTAACATTGGATTCTGATGCAAGATCGAAAGATATCGTTGTTGTTGGGTTAAATGGATTTGGATAATTAGAGAGATTGATAATCTGTGATGAAGAATTAGGGACTGTATTTTCTTCAATATCAACAGATTCATACATCGGAATATCTAATTGCGTAAACTGCCCATCGATTACTTCTATTTGATATTCGATTACATCCTCATAAAATACACGTTCTGCATAAACATCATAAATGCCGGCAGGAAGCTTGTACTCAAAGTTGCCAATGCTGTCTGAGAAAGTAAATTCACCGGGTTGATTGTTGATCTTTAACAACACATAATCTACCGGATCTCCAGTTGTGGGATTGTAAGTATAACCCTCGATACCGCCAAATGCAGGTGAACCGAACTCATAGGGTCCGATATCTATAATTGCAATTCCGTTATTATCTCCGTCCCAAATTCTGTGATTGTAGTCCATATCAAAGGGATAATAATAACCAAGTGTATCAAATCCTGCATCTATTGCCAGGCTGCCTTCTATAAGATGAAAATCTTCGTTTTGGATATCTTCAAACAATGTTAGTGCTTGCAATGAATCTACCCAGATATTGCCACCACCATCTATCAAGGGATATTCAAGCTCAAAATCTATTATGCAATTGCGGAAGATGGGGTTATTCATTATATCAATATTATCTATTCCATTGTTTATAAAAATATTATTTTCAATAATTGGTGTGTCAGCTAATAGATTGCATAATTCAAGATTATTTATTATTAGATTATTTGAAAATAAATTACTACTACCAATCACACTACTAACAATGTTGCAATTAGTTCATATTCACTCGGTCCAGATAAATCACATCCCTCAAAATAATTATCACTTATTTCCACATAAGCATCATCAATTGCAATTCCATCTCCACCATTAGTAGCAAAATGATTTTTTTTAATGTATAAAGAATCTGTGCCATTAGAACCTGAATCAATTCCTGTTGAACAGCTACCTATTGCGTTATCATAAAAGTAACTTTTGCCATTGGTGAAGGATAGATATATT
>JAUVLU010000049.1 GCA_030600585.1 Candidatus Cloacimonadota bacterium
TCGTGCATTAGCTATTTACAAAATAGGCGGAACGATGACAGTTTACAATTGGCTTGCTAAATATGATCCGGGTAATGTGTTGACTCATCGAGGTGATAAGATGAAAAATACCAAGAAAGATAGTGTAGTAGATATGGAATCCCGCATCCGTTATTTAGAGCAGATAGTCTCCGATTTGAATATCGAGAAGAAGATATTGGAAACGACTATCGAGATAGTTAGTGAGGAGTATGGTATAGACTTAAAAAAAAACATCGGCAGCGCATTATTAAGCAAATCCGTCAGGAAAGTGAGCCAACGATCTCACTCAAAACGATGACCAATTACTTTAGTATAAGCCGACAAGCTTTTTATAAAGCAGAGCATCTGATGAACAAGAAAATATTGTCAGAGCAATTAGCATTAGAAATGGTAAATGATATTAGATGTCGTCAACCCAAGATAGGTGTGAAGAAGTTGTATTATCTTCTGTCTGATGATCTACAATTGTTGCCGATCAAGATTGGCAGAGACGCTTTGTTCACTCTATTACGCGACAACTCCTTGTTGATAGAACGAAAACGCAGCAGGTATTGCACGACTAATTCTAATCACGGCAACAAGATATATCCCAATCTGATAAAAGGTTTGGAGATAACAGAGTCGAATCAGGTTTTAGTATCAGATATAACCTATATTCGGCATATAGGTGGTTTTTCATATTTATCTGTAGTAAGCGATCTTTATTCCCGCAAGATATTAGGTTTTTATGTTTCTGACAATTTGTCATTAGAATGTCCTTTGAAAGCATTAAAAATCAGCCTTAGACAGCTTGATGAAACAGCAAAAGCCGGAATGATCCATCACTCTGATCGCGGTATTCAATACAGTAGTTTCAAATATACAGATAAACTGAAAAAGCAAGGTGCCAAAATAAGTATGTCAGCAAAGGGGAATCCTTATGATAATGCTGTTATGGAGCGAATAATGGGGATATTGAAACAGGAGTTTCTTTTAGATCAGACATTCCAAAATATCGAATCAATCAGAAAAGCTGTAAAGGAAGCAATAAATATCTATAATGAGGAACGCCCGCATTTAAGTCTTGCTTATAAAACCCCTACAGAGGTTTATAATGAAAATGATAATAAAAAAGCAGCGTAAAGTCCAACCTGCAGGTTGGACTTTAGGGAGAAAAAACAAAAAAAAGTGACAACCTTATTTAGGACTGGACAAAAACCCCCTCCCATTAGTTTAAGGGGAAGGGTTGGGGATGGGGTTCAGAAAGACAGATATTTTCATTCTCAAATCATAAATCATTAATCGAAATTCGCAAATCTCAAATCAATTCTTTCTGCGGCATCTTATGATCCCTCTCTTGCGTTTGAAGAGAGGGATAGCAGGGTGAGTTATTTCTACCTCCGGCTTCTTAACATATTTTATTCATCAATTACGGTTACGATAACTTTATTTCCCTTGATATCATTAACCATAACCAATACATCTTTATCAATTTTTTTATTATCTTTGGAAACTGCTGCCCACTCTTCGCCGCCGATCTTTACATAGCCTTTTTCATTGGCAGGAATTTCTTTAGTAACTTTGCCGGTTTTACCGATCAAAGCTTTTACATTGGTCTCTTCATAATTAGTCGAGATCAGCTTCTTACTGAACTTCCTGCTTAACATGAAAATAATAAGTGTTACAATTGCAAATGTGAGTATTTGAAAGGCAAGTGATGGAATAATAATTGCAGCAAGTCCTGTAATAATGGCTCCAACACCAAAACTCAAAAACAGGAATCCGGGTGTAAATATTTCAATGATAATACAAATTATGCCGATTGCAATCCATATAACCCAGGGATCAAACCATATTTCCATAAATTACTCCTTTCTAATCTTTATCCTCTTTTTTGATCACATTACCATTTTCGTCTTTGTAAACTCTTTTTGTTTTTCTTCCGTATCCTTTGTAATTATAATTATAGTTTGAGCCCGATCCTCTTGAAGTTCTTATTCCTAATACCAGCATTAACTTATTCATAAGAACAAAAATATAATAACTGATTATAAAGCCGATAATTAACAATACTAAGCTGGCAAATGTGGTCATAACAAAAATATTCATGCTTTTGCGAAGAACGGAATTTCCATTAATATTCCTAACGGCGGAGAGCATAATTATATCGAATTCGGCATTGTGTTTTTGTATATCTTTCCGGATACTTAAACTATCGATCTTTGCCTGGATAACATCAAGCTGACTTCTAAATCTTTGTATTCTATCGGGAGAAACACTATCGTTAATAAGGTTTTGAATGCGTTTTTTTGCGATCTGATTATTGTTAAGGTTTTCTTTGAGATCCGTACTTTCTATAACTGGTCCGGCTCTTTGTATGTTTTCATTACTGATACCGGTAATATCTCTTAGTTTTGTTAATAATTTGTCGGATGTTTCTGACGGAGTTTCAAAAACTACCAGATTGTAATTACTTTTTATTTCTAAATATAGAATTTCTGTTTTATTAACATCGGCAGTTAAAGAATTGATCTCAGTTAAATCTTCTACCTGATAATCAAATCTAATTTTGTTGTTATTGAATGAATTCTCAAAGATATTATTGGCAACATTCGAATCTATTTCAACATCATTCTGTACAAACATTTTATCCAAATTTGATCTTTTGATTCCTAACAATATTGATAAAAAAATCGTAAACACGATCAATACGAATTTTATCTCTTTTCTTAATCTAAACATTACTGCTCCTCTATTTATTTTTTATTATTTCCGCTGCATGCTGTAAAGCAAGTTCCGTATCGGAACCCGAAAGCATCCTGGCAATTTCAACTTTTCTCTCATTTTCGTCCAGTATTTTTACTTTAACTTCAGAACTTTTGCTGCCGCTTATTTTCTCAATGGAAAAATGTCGGTCACTGTATGATGCGATTTGCGGCAAATGGGTGATACATAAAACTTGATGGTATCTGCCGATATCATAAATAAATTCCGCCAGAAGTCCCGATGTTCTTCCGCCAATCCCTGAATCTATTTCATCAAAGATTATGGTTCGCCTCTCTAACCTGTCTGATAGGATCTTCTTTATTGCCAATAGGAATCTGGAAATCTCTCCGCCTGAAGCAGCTATTCTAAATGGTTGAAGTTTTACACCCTTATTGGCAGAAAAATAGATATCAACCGCATCTTTTCCGGTTTCATTTAATCCGCTTAATCTCTCAGAAGTTCCCATTAAATTTTCCAGATCTGTAAATCTGAATTCAATTTTTGCATCGGGAATGGCAAGTTTAATAATATTTGTTACAATTTCTTTCTCAAAATCGATAGCAGTCTGTTTTCTTTTTTGAGATAGCTTTATTGCCATTTCATCAATTTTTTTCAACTCGGTTGTAATCTCATTATTTAATTCGGCAATTTCTTCTTTTCCGGAAGAGTAAGATGCGATCTGCTGCCGAATGCTGCTGCAATATTCCAAAATTTCTTCTATATTCCGCTTATATTTCACGCTGAGACCGTTAAGTAATGATAAACGACTCTGTGTATATTCCAGACGTGATGAATCTACCTCGATGATATTTTGAACTTGTCGAATACTGTTTATAGAGTTATCAAGATTCGCCGATGCATCCTGTAGAAAATTTACAGCTTCTTCGATGTTTTTGTTATCATCTTTAAATTTAACAAGCTGAGAAATATATGAACTTATCGTATCGTAAACCGAGTTTTCTTCTTCGTAAATTTCCTGCTCAAGCTGAGTTGAAATATTCAAAATATCTTCGGCATTAGTAAGTAGATTTATTTCCGCCTGTAATTTTACATCTTCCCCGATTTCGGGTTTAATTTTCTCTATCTCATCTATCTGGTATTGATACAGTTTAATTTTCTCGGCAAGTTCGCTTTCGGTTTTCTGTAGCTTTTTTAATTTTTTTATCTTACTTTCAATTTCTTTATATTTGGAAGTGAACTGCTCTCTCATATCGGTAAGTTTTCCATAAATATCCAGTACTTCCAACTGGAAATCGGTATCAAAGAGTTTTTGCTGATCACGCTGACTATGAAAATCTATAAGTATATCGCGGAATTCTTTTATAATATTTTTAGAAACTCTGCGACCATTTATAAAGCTTTTACTTCTTAAGTTTGTACCTATCTCTTTGGCAAAGAATACATCCCCTTCCAAAGTATCTATATCGTTGTTTTTAAGAAGTTCAATAAGTTTTCTGTTTTCAAAATCTATATCGAATACAGCTTCCAGTTTAGCCGGTAAAGAATCATCAAGCAGCATTCCTGAATGAATATCACTACCAAGAATAATATTTACAGCACCAACAATTATAGATTTTCCCGCTCCTGTTTCACCGGTAAGAACCTGAAGCCCGTTCTCAAATTCTATATTAAGTTTTTCTACAATAATAAAATTTTCTACACTTAAACTCTTTATCATCTTCTTCCCATGTGCAGTTTTTTTCTGAGGATCTGATAAAATGTTTTATTTGTAAGTTTAATAAAACTGATCTTTTTATTTGAAGCTGCAACTATGATCTCGTCATTATCAATAAGCTCGTGGCTATTCTTTCCGTCAAGCTGCAGAATACATTCACTTCCATTTGTCTGTAATATAAAACTTAGCTTATCATCGGCAGCAAAAACCATGGGGCGAACACTCAACACGTGCGGATTTAACGGAGTAACCACAAACGCATCCATCAAGGGAGACAGAATGGGACCACCGGCAGATAACGAATATGCTGTCGATCCTGTCGGAGTAGATATAATAATTCCATCACACCTTGTTTCTACAACCAAACGCTTATTTGAATAGAATCTTATGTCGATAAGTCTTGGTTCTGTTCCTTTGTAAATTACAGCATCATTTAAGGCTGAGGAAGTAAATATGATCTTATTTTTTCTTTTTATAACTGTTTTAAGCAATATTCTTTTTTGGACTTTAAATTTATTCTTCTTAAGATCATCTATCGATTTTTCTAGTTCGGAAAGTGAACTTTCCGATAAGAATCCAAGTTTACCAAGGTTTATGCCCATTAACGGAATATTATATTCAAGCGATATCTTGCTTGCTTTAAGGAAGGTACCGTCACCACCAAAAGACAGAATGCAATCAAGTTTATTATTTCCAACGCATTTAATAAAATCCGGAAATAATTCTCTTTGTTGTTGAAACTTGAAAAAGTGAAGGTCTTTGCTTTTATACAGTTTTTCAAGCAGATCGAAGATCGGTTTTGTGGTTTTGTAATTAGGATTAAAAAAAATACCAAAATTTTGCATAACTCCTCTCCTTACAAAGATTCCAATATACGCAAATATGACTCATATCTTGCTATTGGATATGAACCGTTTTCCACTGCTTTTTTTACCCCGCACTTTATTTCGTGGGAATGAGTACAATTAAAAAATTTACATTCTCCTGTTAAGACTGATAATCCCGGAAATATCCCTTTTAGTTTTTCTTTATCTTTCCGATGCAAACCAAATGTTTTAATGCCGGGTGTGTCAACCAAATAACCGCCAAAATCCCATTCTAATAATCTGCTGCGAGTTGTTGTGTGAACTCCCTTTCTGTGATAATCGCTGATTTCGGCTGTTCTTAACTTCAGATCCGGTTGCAATTTATTGATCAATGATGATTTTCCTGCACCGGAATGACCTGAGAAAACACTGTCTTTATCTTTCAATAATTCTCTAAGTTCTTCTATGCCTTCACCTGTTTCTACAGATGTATAAATTATTTTGAATCCCAATTTTTCATAAAATGATCCCATCAGCTTTACATCGTCTAAAGATTCTACTAAGTCGATCTTGTTTATGCAAATAACAGGTGTTATATTATTTATTTTGGCAGCGCAGATGTACCGGTCTATCAGACCCAAATTAAGTTGCGGATCCTTATAAGAAGACGTAATTATCACCTGATGGATATTCGAAGCTATGATAATTTCTATTTGAAAATCGTTATCGGAAAACCTGGAAAGCGTATTAGTTCTATCGATGATCTCTTCGATACGGGGATCTCCCGAAACATCAATATTCACATAATCTCCGGCAGCGACAATACCTTTAGTTTCATAATTTACCTGTTTAAATCTTCCGCCTAAAGTACAAATTAGTTCTTCATCACCAATTTTTACAAGACATTTATAATTTGATCTTACTTCCAGAATCCTGCCCCGTTCTAATTTCAGATTACGCTTACCGCTGATTCTTCCCTTCTCTACCAGTTTCTTTTCGGCGCGTTTTTCTTCCGATATTTCATCATCTGTATAGTGATCAATATCTCCCAATTCAACATTGGTTATCTTGATGTTCTTACGTTTAAATTTTTTTTTATCTCTTTTCTTGTTCATGTTTTTATCAATGCACTCAAAGCCGATTCAATTTTCTCGGTAAGAACTCGAGTATTCACGCAGGGTCCTTCGGGTCTTAAATTCAAAACACCATAAACAGGTATTGGGAATACTTCGCGCAATCCTTCTACCAGATCGCGATCACAGGCAACAGCAATGATAAACTTTGGTCGATTATCAACTATTATTTTCCTTGCTAAAGTACCGCCGGTAGCAATTGCCATTTTTATTTTATATTTTTTAGATATTTCACATAATTTTGCAATATCGCATTTACCGCATCTTTTACATTTTGTTACATCCGTAGTAATCCTAATATCGCAATCTATATGCTGCAGGCAATGTGGTAACAATATCAATAATCCAGAAGGATCAAACTGCTTTTTTATGGCATTAATAAATGAGTTATTTACACTCACAAAAGATTCTCTGATTTTTTCTTTTGAGATTCCCAGTGATCTTCCCAATAAAAGAGTAACCGGATAAATTATTTTAATGTATGCTCTTATCGCAAATCTTGCAACCAACAAATTGGTCTCAGTATAACTTATAAGCAAAACTAAAATCGTTCCTAATGCCAGTATAAAGAAAAATATTCTGAGAGCAGTGAGTGATAAACCTGCCAGAATAATACTGATCTCATGCAGTCGAGGAGATATGAACCACCATAAAAGTGTTGTTACTACCATCATTAAGATCAGGGTGATCGTAGATAAAATAAGAAAGAGACTTTTACCTTTTGTATTAATTTTAAAAGCCATTTTTAAATTTTTCCTCTGTCTCTATTCGCGCACCCAAACTAAATGCATGAGCTGTCATAATATTTTTTCCTGACGGCTGCACTTTTTTAAGCAGAATATTTGTATCCGCCGAAGCAACTATAATTCCATTTTTACTTACATCTATAATACTTCCCGGATCTTCTTTTGAAATGGTATTCAATATTTTAACTTCTATAATTTTTATTCTTTTTTTTCGGAAGGAAGCTGTAATTCCGGGTATTTCTGCAAGTCCGCGAACTCTATTCCTAATATTTTCCGCCGCGTCATTCCAATTAATAAGAAAATCATTTTTAAATAATTTATGACTAAAAGTTGCTTTTGTGTGATCTTGTTTTTGAGTGATCAATCCATTTTTCTCAATATTTTTTAGAACATTAATAATATCTTCTGCTCCGCTTATTGATAATTTTTTATATAAAGAAGTGTAACAATCGCTTTCTGTTATCGCTATTTTATTCTGGGAAATAATCGGTCCGGCATCCATTCCCGCAACAATTTTAAAGATAGTATTTCCGGTAATTTTATCGCCGTTAAAAAGCGCATAATTAATTGGAGCGGAACCTCTGTATTTTGGCAATAAAGACGGATGCAGATTGATACATCCAAAAACGGGAAGTTTTCTAATATCTTTTTTCAGGTATCCGCCGTAAGCAGCGGTGATAATTATATCGGGAGCAATTTCTAATAATTTATTTATAGTTTCAGATGAATTTACATCTTCCGGCTGGATAATGGGAATTCTTATTTGTTGTGCTGTTATTTTAATTGGCGGCGGTTGTAGTTTTCTTTTTCTACCTTTAGGACGATCCGGCTGCGTGATGCAAAGCTGCGGTTTAAATCTGGTGTCTGCTAACGCTAAAAGGCAAGGAACTGCAAAATCCGGCGTTCCCATAAATACTATTTTTTGTATTTTCATATAAAAAGTTAAAGCAATAATTCTCCTATATTTTTACCATTTTCATCTGTTGTGCTTTGTAACTCATGTAACTTTTTCTTCAAGAAAATTCGTTTTAATTTCGGAACTTTATCAACGAAGAGAATACCGTTCAGGTGATCATATTCGTGCTGTAGCGCTCTTGAGAACAGCCCGTCGGCTTCGTAACGAACCTTTTCACCATTCTCGTTCAATCCTTTTATGATGACTTTTTCCGCACGCTTTACCGATTCAAAAATTCTGGGTAAGCTCAGGCATCCTTCTTCCGATTCTACTTCTCCCTGGAATTCTTTGAATTCAGGATTAATTAGAACCAGCGGATTTTTTTTACCCTCATCATTGAACCAGAATGGATCTACAACAAAAATACGAAGTGATCTGCCAACTTGTGGAGCTGCCAGACCTACTCCGTCTTTTTCATACATTGTAAAGACGAGATCATCAATGAAATTTTTAACCTCATCCGTAAATTCCGTTACGGGTTTTGCAATTTCACGCAGTGTTTTATCGCCGTATAATCTAATGTGTAAATTATTTGGTTTGTGGTTTCTCATTGTTAACTATACCCGCAATAGCCGATCTTTGGAATTCGATCTTGGTACCGGTTGTATCATCAACACGCAATATAATAGTATTTTTATCTTTCTTAATGTTCACGATCTTTCCAATAATTCCGGCATTTGTCATTACTTCATCATTGATCTTTAAGTTATCAATTAAGTTTTGTTGTTCTTTCTGTCTATTTCGTTGAGGACGGATAATGAGAAAATAGAGAATCACAAACATTAGAATAAATGGTAAGAATTGTGCCACCATATTAGGTTTTACCGCACCTCCCGCTGCTTGTGTTCCCGCTTGTAGTATAATATTAAACATGATTTATCTCCTTTTTATTTTATAATAGTTAAAATTGTTGATCGCCGTAATGCGTCAAGTGATAAGGGAATATGACACTAAATTATTGATGTTAATGGTTAGAGCCTGCCACGTTCTTCTTGCTTATCTTTCAATCTGAATGTGGGTGCTTTTGTTACAGGCAATTTATTCACTTTATCAACACATTAAATTCATTATCAAAACCATAAGTTCTAAGTTGCTGAGTAAAGAATGGCATCCCGAGAATCGTATATTCTTTTGTTTCCCAAAGTGTTTCGATTAGATGCTTTTTTTTAAGAGCCATTAAAAAATCTTCTTTCCATTTATCTTTTAAGCGTAAATGTTCACCTTTTGGTTCAATGAAAACTTGATAATAACGTGAGTTGTCTTCTTGTTTTTGTTCAAGAAATAACACAAAATCCGGTTCAAATGGCTGACCATCTTTGAAATTGTAAATTTGAAAATGTTTTTCGTTGCGAATCAAATAAATATTTTTGTATTTCTCTGAAAGCTTATCATAAGTATCATTGATAAATTTCACCAAATACTTTTCTTCGGAAGTTCCAAAATTATCATTGAAAACGAACCAATCTTTTTTGCTCAAATCAATCTGCAAATCCTGATTGTAAGTTTCTTTTTGAGAAATACCAAATTCTTGATCGCCATTTTCGTTTATTACAATATTCAGTTTTTTATTTCTTAATTTGGATTTGATATTATGAGGTTTGAATCTTTTTGTTCCCTTAAATTCGACAGAATCTCCAACAATATTTGAACTGATAATATTTAGGATTTCTTTTACAATTTCAAGTTTTTGTTGGTTTGTAATATCTTGAAGTTGCTCTTCTGTTCCATTTATTTCAATCTCAATATTTCCAAGATATTTATCAGAAGAGATAAATTTAGAGATAGATTTCAAGTTTGGCAGAAATGCCTGCAAATTATAAAATTGATAAAATTCAAGTTTAGATAAAGCTTTTCTGAGTAATCTGTCATTAAAATAAGAAAGCTTGAAAATCTGATTTACAGTGTTTTTTGACTGTGGTTTTTCTTTATCAAAAATCTGAGAAGAAAGCGTCAAACCTGAATGTAAATTATGATGAAACCGGCGTTTTACAATTGAATCCGGTAAAGCAAAAATATCACTTCGATCAAATTTAATTCGTTCATTCAAAAAGACAAAACCGGTTTTATAGAAGTTACTTTCTTTGAATTCATCTTTCAAAGTAAGTTGAATTTCCTTTGCCTTTTTAGGTCTCATCCCAATTTTTTGCAAGGCAACATTAAGTTCGTGAATGTATTTTGGATTGTAAGCAGAATGATAATACAATTCTTCACAAACTCGCAGTTCATTATCAATATCTTCATCGAATTTCCGTTTATATTTGGACTCAAAATTTTCTATTACGAACGGGCAATATCTCGCACCTCGACCGATTAATTGAGCTTCCCTGATTGTCGTCCTACCAATCTTACCGGTTTTTGTGTTACTGTTTCGCGTATTGTACAAACGAACAATATCGAATAAATTTAATACATCCCAACCTTCATTCAGTTTATCAACAGCAAATATTATCCTGATTTCATTATCAGTATCTTCAAGAGTGTTTACCAAAATTTGATTTTCGATGCTTTCATCTTTACTGTTGATTTCTATACATTTATCTTCGGAAAAATCTTCTTTCAATTCATTTATCAAATTTTCAAAAGAAATTTTGTGTTTTTTGTAATAAGCAAACATCTCTTTTAAAACCGGAGTAGAAGCTTTTCGGCTAAGATTTTCAATATCTTTTACCGAAAGATTTTTCATTTTTTCTTCAAATTCTACAGAAAATGACTGACTTTCTTTAATCGTTTTAGATTTGAAAAGGATAGTCGGCTTGATAATTAACGAGTTTTTCTCAAAAATCTTTCTACGATATTGACTGAGCAAACAAGCTTGTAATGCTCGTGGAAAATTTTCAATATCTGCTTGCAAGACTTTTACTTCTTTGGAATATTTATCAATTCGGAATTGTTTGAGCGGATAATCAAAAATCAGTTTATCAAAATACTTATTGAATAAATTGGAATCGTCTAGTCCTGCAGTTGCCGTAAATTCCAATAAGATATTTTCTGGATTTGAACGGAAAATTCGATTTATTGTATTCTCCCAACTTTCTTTTTCTTCTGTTTCAGCTTTACTCAATTTTTTCTTTGTATCCACATTAAGATGATGAGCTTCATCGGAAATTAAAACAATTTTTTTATCGGAAAAATCATCATAAGTTACTTGATTTTCTCGTGGTGTATTCAAGTTTGAATGTAGACCTTGAATTGTGGAAAACACAATATTAAAATCATCCGTTTCGGTTTGGAAATTCTCAACTTCTCGAATTCTAATCTCTTTATTATTAATTTCAATTTTATTGGAAAATAGATATTTTGAGGAAGCTGGATTTAAAAAATTCTCTTTAGTTTTGTTGATAATATTTGTGCTGTTCACAAAAAAGAGAAAATTACGATAACCTCTTTCATAAAGATACAAAATCAAACCTGCCATCATCAATGTTTTTCCGCTTCCGGTTGCCATATGATAAAGTAATTGAGTCGGTTTTTGCTTTAATTTTGGATTATTGAAATAATATAAAAATCGAGAGAAACCTTCTGTTTGATATGGTCGTAGTTCAAATTTCGAATTCAAATTGTTTTTTATGGAAGAAGAAATTTTGGGAAGTTCAACGCCTATTTCAACTGCATTTGTTATCTTTTGGGATAAGATGTTTTTCATTTGTTGCCTTTGTTGTTATTAGAATCATTTATTTCTTCCAATTGTTTTTTCAAATCTTTATCAAAATCTGATTCAAACAATCTATCCTGAACAATTCGGTATCTTTCAAATTCGCTTTCTACAAACGATTTTGCTACTTTTGCTTTTACTTGTCCTGAATCTTGCAAAATATCCCTCTCGTTGAAATGCAGAAACGCATCAAGTTTTTCTGCCCAATCTTCCATCGTCATTGGAATATACCGTTTTGCTCGATCTTCAGCATAATCCAAATACATTGCAACAATACGTTCTAACGCTTTTATCTCATCTTTATTCAAATAATTTTTGGCAATGACTACATCGCTTTTTTTAATTTTCCCGTGTGGGAATTTCTTCCAGGAAGTTAAACCGAGAAATTCTTTTTTGCTGTCAGCTCTCTGCATAATCAATTCAGCAGCAGTGTGATTATGAATTGCAAAATGCATTTTATTTTGAACTTTTGCAAAGAAAATTTTGGTCACTTCAGAACCGGAATCATAATCCATCGCAGTTGCATAAATATCTGTGATCTTTTGATAGAACATTCTTTCACTTAAACGAATTTCACGAATTTCTTCCAGTAACTCATCAAAGAATTTGTAACCCAAATAACTACCGTTCTTCATTCGCTCTTTATCCAGTACATATCCTTTAATTGCAAAAGTCTTTAAAACTTGCGTTGCCCATTTTCGGAATTGTGTTGCTCGATTTGAATTTACTCGATAACCAACGGAAATAATTGCATCAAGATTATAAAATTCAATATCTCTTGTAACTTCTCGTTTACCTTCAGTTTGAACTGTCCGGAATTTCCGGATAGTTGTTTTTTCCGATAATTCATTTTGCGTATAAATGTTTTTCAAATGCTCGTTGATTGTTCTTACATTCACATCAAAAAGCGTAGCCATCAATTTTTGCGACAACCAGATTGTCTCATCTTCATAACGAACTTCAATTCCATTTTCACCTGCTTGTTGTGTGAAAATAAGAAATTCTGCGGTGCTACTTCGAATTATTAATTTTTTATCGGAAATCTTTTTATTCATTTATCTACCTCGTAAAACTTATTATTCAGTAATATATCATCATCAGAAAATTTATAATCTTCGTCTTCAATCTCCGAATAATTTACATACAATTGATTTTTATCTAAAGTTTCAATCAATAATTTTTGTTTATCTACAAAGGATAATCCGGCAAATTCTTTAGCATTTTTATCAAATTCTTTGAAATCTACTTTGTAGCTGATAAATGCTTCTTCCTGCATTGCCTGCCACAAAACATCCAATTCTTTATCGATTTTTGCTTCTTGAATTTTATCTATCCAATTTTGATTTAAGTTCATTAATTCGCAATAAACAAAAGAACCACCGCCTTGCCAGTTTACAGCTTTGGAAATTCCACCTTCATCATATTTTATGCTATCAAACAACTCTTCGCCTTTTTGACTTTTCTTGCCGATAACTTTTCGCAATCTTGGAACTGTGATCGTATTTATATAATCCATTTGCTCGATTCCGATGTAACGCCGTTTCATTTTGTGAGCAACTGCTTGCGTAGTGCCGGAACCGGAGAAGAAATCGAGAATTAGATCGTTTTCGTTGGAAGCAATGTGAATTATTCTTTGTAACAAGCGTTCAGGTTTGGGTGAATCAAAAGCATTTACTTTTCCGAATAATGCGTGTATTTCTTTTTTGGATTCATCTGTATGACCAACTTCATCAAAAGGCCACCAAGTCCACGGCGTTACTCCTTCAACTTCTGATAAATATCTAATTAGGTTTGGCTGTGAATTACCCTCTTTACCAAAATAAATTCTACCTTCCAAAATCAATCTATCAACAGTAGCTTTAGCAATACCCCAACATCTTCCTTTTGGTGGAATAAATACTTTTCCTGAAGGACTTACAATCTCAAAATATTGCTCTTTAGTTGCGTGACCTTCTTGAGCGGTTAATGGAATTGTTCTCCACCTTCCTTTAGGGTCATTATTTGGATTTTTATAAACTTTAGCTTGTTTTTCATTTATTGGAACTAAATTTCTCTCAATTTTGAATTTTTTAGGATTTTTTGAGTAAACTAAGATATATTCGTGGACATCACCAATTGCTTCTCGGTTTTCCCTTGAATATCTCTTTTGCCAAACATTGGTTGCAATAAAAGAATCTGAGCCAAAAATTTCATCTAATAAAACTTTTAGATATGGCATTTCATTATCATCAATTGATATCCAAATACTTCCAGATGATGATAATATTTCCTTTGCAACAATTAATCTATTTTTTATAAAAGTTAACCAAGTAGAATGGTTAAATTTATCGTTATAACCAAAAGAATCTTCTCCGGTATTATACGGCGGATCAATATAAATCAGTTTTACTTTTCCACGAAAGCGTCTTAACAGCGAATGGAGTGCAAGAAGATTATTTCCTTTTATAATCAGGTTTTCTTTATCAAAATCAAGAGAGTTCAACCATTGCGAAGGTCTTTGACCATTCGCAAGGTCTGATAGTTTATGTTCATCGTCCACATCGTATTTTTTCCAATTTGTAAAAGCTTTTGCAGAAAGCAGTCTATCAATTTCATCTGGAGCGAGAGTTTCATTCCAAAATATTTCGTTTCGTTTTGCATCTTCTTCATTTTGTCCTCCTTCAAGAACACAATCTTTATAAGGCCAAACAAGAACAACTTCTTTGGAATCTGTGAGATATTCACCGTTTGCCGTAAGTCCAATTTTATTTTTAAAAGAGGTGTAACTGTCCGGTAAAAATTGTTTATTGGAAACAAATCTTTGGAATTTTATTTTATCGAAAATTAACAAATCATCAACAATTTGGAAGAAGTGCTTTTTTAATTGTTTGCTTTTCAATAATAGTTTCAGTAAAGTTGGTTCAAGTTTTAAAGCATCTTCTGCAATTTTATTTTTTAGAAGTTTACTTTCCGAAGTGTATTTGTCATTTTCTTTTAAAATATTAATCAATTCATTAATTAAACTTTTCATATTAACTCTCTCTTTCATTTTTTGTCATAAAAAATATTTATTTTGATTGACTTTGGACAAGAAGTTTGGCGTGTGCGGCGGAATCAGAATGATTCAGCCCGTACAAACCGCTAAACCCTGAATCGGTACGATTCAGACCAAAACCACCACGCAGCCTACCGCTGACACGTTTGTTATGCCAATTTTTTAAAAGAATCATTTAATTAAACCATAAAACTTTAATTACATAAGTAACTGTTCCTAAAATTATTCCGAAGAAATCAATATACGCTGCAATAATAAATAGTTTAAATTTCCGACTGGCAATTTCAGAATTATTTACTATTTGATTTGCAATATCTATCTCAAGTTTAGGAAAAGATGTGGGTAATTTGTTTTTTTGCGAATCGTAAAATAATCTAAGAAAAACTTCAGGTGTAATAGATTTTAAATCTCCAAAAAACAACAAATTGATTTCCGATAATTTGCTTATACTTAATTCTATTTTCCTTTTGAAGAATTTATTATATATTGGAAGAAATGAGATTAAGAGAATCAGTAAACTTAATCCAAAACAAGGTGTTATTAGCCATTTTAGTATTGTTGAAAAAATTGTTGGTGTTCCTTTTAATTGAGAAAAAATCCCCATTAAAGCACTGCCATTAAGTACTAATAATACACCATTCTTTGCTTCGGCATATTTTAACCAATTATTTATATTAGAAAAGATTTTAAATAATTTCTCTTCCATTATTCCCCCCAGGTAAATGTTATAGATCCACCATAAAGCTTTCCAGAATAATCTGGAATTTTTCGGGATTTAGTTTTCCACATATTTTCTTTAATTGAAGTATCTTCTGGATTTGCTTTTTTAAATCCATTATAAACACTTTCTGTTATTAAAATTGGCGGTGTTGAATCCCAATTAGAATAAGTTTCTGATGATGCTAAGCATGATTTAAAATACTCATCATTGTATTCTAAAGTAGGCAAATAAGTTATTTTTAAATTATCAACAAATTCTTTTGGTGTTTTAAATGACCAGTTCCATTTATTTGTTAAAGGATAATGTAAACCGACCTGAATTCCTTTTATTGTGTAACTTGTACTTGATTTATTTGCAGCATCAGTAAGTTTAGATGCAATATTTGCTGGTTTACCTAACCAAACTAGAGATTTATAATTTGCATTTTCATTTCCTTGCTTTATTGTACCGCACTTAGTAACCATCATCCTTCCATAATCAATTCCAATCCCGCAAGTAAATGCATTATTCTTAAATCGTTTATTTATTATTTTTTGGCTAATAGTATTCATAAGAATAGCTGTGTTTACTGCATTTGTAAAGCAATTTGCATTGTCAAAAACAACCATTAATCGATCTCCAATAATATTTCTTATTTTTCCATCATAATATTCAGAAGCTTTAATCATACTTCTTATAAAAGATGAATATAATTTAGCCATTGTTTTAGGATAATGTTTTAGATTTAGTTTAGTAGATTTTCTAATATCAATAAACAACACACATGTCTCAATTAATTTTACTTTCTTTTTTTTTGTATCAAAATTCTCGAATGTTAAGCTTGAGTCATTATCATTGGGAACATAATTTGTCTCTACTACTTCAATTTCAAAGTCTGAACTATGAATTGTAGAAATTTCTTCATCTAATGTATTAAGTAAATCTGAGAGACTCATATTTTTTTCCTTATATTATTATTCTATTTGGCATAACATATGCACGCTGCGCCAATATAAAATGTATACATAACTAACCTATAGTTATACAAAAAATGTATACAATAACTTTTTACAAAAAGTTATTGTATACATTTTTAATTCTCATTTTCAATATCCAAAATATCTAATGGACTTGTTATTCTACTTATCCATTTTTTTGTTATTTTTGAACGTTTATGCCCTAAAATTTTTTGTATATATCTCAAGTCTTCTCCCCTAAATTCTAATGCTGCAAATTAATTATTAAAATCAAAACCGAATTTGGTAAAAGATAAGTTAGGTGTCAATTGAAAAAGGTTAAATAGTACAAGGGCTTAGTTGCTGAGTGTGATCTCAGACAATTGTTTACGAGGAGTAAAGCTGAGGGTTCTCACGGATTCCGCCAAAGGCGGACAAGTCTTCGTGGGTAAGGCAAAAAAATACCTCAGAAAGACAGTTTTTTTTACTCCCTTCCCATTAATTTAAGGGGAAGGGTTGGGGATGGGGTTCAGAAAGACAGATTTTTTTTATTCTTAAATACGCCCGGTCGCACAAATCTCAAATCAATTCTTCCTCCGGCTTCTTATGATTGTCTTGTCCTAAAATAGGTTGTCACAATTGGAGGTCAAGTTGAAAAAGAAGAATGTTTATAAAGGAAAAGGCACAAGCCGTCGTTACAGTGATGCCTTTAAGCGAAAAGTAGTATCCGACATTCAAAATGGATTATAC
>JAUVLU010000020.1 GCA_030600585.1 Candidatus Cloacimonadota bacterium
GGAACTGGTGATGTGATCAATCTTGATGATTTCCGTATAAACCAGTCTGTAAACGGCGGCGGATGGGAATATCAACATATCTTCCCAGCTGGTGCTACAGTTGCAGATAGTGATGTTTGGGTTATCTTGAATGACGGTACGGATCCTATACTCTTTGATCCGGCTGATGCTGATGAAATTCTTGCCTATCCAAGTGTTGTTCACCATAACGGTGATGATGCTCGTGGCTTAGAATATTCAGAAGACGGTGGAGTAACCTGGATTCTGATAGATGTTATTGGTGTTCCAACTGAAGATCCGGGTGATGGATGGGATGTAGCAGGTGTAACTGCTGCAACTAAAAACCATACTCTGGTAAGAAAAGAAGAAATAGTTATGGGTAATACCGATTGGGCTGCTTCTGCCGGTACAACTCCGGAAGATTCCGAATGGATCGTTTATGATGAAGATACATTCGAATATCTTGGAGAGCATCCTAGTGGTACTACGCTTAATCCTCCTACAAACCTCTTTGTAACAGAAGAAGGTTATGCAACATGGGAACCTCCAAGCAGCGGAGCAGGAGAATGGATTAGCTGGGATGATGGAGCTAATGCCGGTGCTGTAGGTTTAACAAGTGGTGGAGACTGGGCGATTGCAAGTCGCTGGGATCCTGCTGCTATTGCTCCTTATGACGGCATGTATCTTACATCAGTTAATTTCTTCCCAAAAAGTGCTTCAACGGGTTATGAAATAAAAGTTTGGACTGGTGCTGATGCAACCAATCTTGTTCTTGCTCAAGCAGTACCTACATTTAATGTAGATGAATGGAACGAGATAGTTCTTGATACTCCAATTCTTATAGATGCAGCAGATGAATTCTGGTTTGGAGTTCAAATTCTTGGTCAACCTGTTGGAGAATATCCTGCAGCTCGTGATGCTGGTCCTGCTGTTGCCTGGTATGGTGATATGATCACTATGGATGGTGTTACATGGGCTCCACTTTCCGGTTACGGTTTAGATTATAACTGGAATATCCAAGGATATGTAGAAGCAGTTGATGGTGAAACTTTTGTAATGAATCACAAAAGAGTAATGCCTAATCAAGAAAGAACTGCTAAACCAATCATTGATCTTGAAATGAAAAAATTAAGCAGCAGACTCTTTACTAATGTTTCAAATCCAATTAGTAAACATGCTTATGAGAATTTACAACAAAACCGCGATCTTCTCGGATACAACGTATATCTCGATGATATGACTACACCCATTACATATACAACTGATCCTGAATGTTTACTTACCGATTATGCAACATTGGAAAATGGAACTGAATACATCGCCGGTGTTTCTGCTGTTTATGATGAAGGTGAATCTGATCTTATCTATTACACATTTACTTATGTTGAAGGTGTAATTACAAATGATTTCTGCGAAGATGCAGAAGTTGTTGGTGAAGTTACAGATTATCTATTTGATACAACAGATGCAACAACAAGTGGATTTGACACACATTCTATCAATCAGGATCTTTGGTATGTTTATACAGCTACCGGTGATGGTACAATGACTGTTGATGTTTGTGAAAGTCTTTTTGACACAAAACTTGCAGTTTATGGTGAATGTGATGTTGCAACTGAACTTGGTTACAATGATGATTCATCTTATTGTATTGATTATGCAACTTCTGCCATTGAAGATATTCCTGTAGTTAACGGTGAGGATTATTATATTCAGGTTGGTGGATTCGGTTCATATTATGGAGAAGGTTATCTTACAATAGTTTTAACTTCAACATTTGTTCCTAATCCTCCTACAAATGTGGCAGTAAATCCTGAAATAGCATTATTGACATGGGATCCACCTGTTGGCGCAGAGATATACTTCGATGATTTCGAATCTTACACACTTGGCGGATATCTTGCAGAGCAATCAGACGAATGGACAACCTGGAGCGGTGCTGTTGGTGGTCCGGAAGATGCATTTATCGTTGATACTCAAGCATTCAGCCCAACACAATCAGTACTTGTCGAAGGAGCCTCAACTGACCTTGTACACTTGTATGGAGACCTTACGACCGGCATGTATAATTTGGGTATATATATGTATATAGAACCTGGTTATGGTGGATATTTCAACATTCTCCATGAATTTACAGGAGATAGAAGTAGAGATGACAGACATGAGTGGGCTTTGGAAACATACTTCGCATCCGATGGTACAGGTTACATAAATGCGGGTGGAGCTGAAGCTGCAACATTTACCTATCCTACGGGAACTTGGTTCGAATGTTCAGCGATCATAAACCTTGATGACGACTTGGCAGAATACTACATAGACGGTGTTTATGTTCATGATTGGCAATGGAGTCTGACAGCACTCGGTAATCCTGGATTGTGTCAAATTGGTGCAATGGATATTTTTGCAGCTGCACCAACAGGCGATTCACCGATGTTCTACTTTGATGATGTTGCTCACTTAGAATTAGTTGATCCTACCGGATACAATGTATATCTTACCAATATGGTAACTCCTGTTGCTAATCTTGGTTCTGATATAACTGAATATGAATTTGAAGGATTAACTCCACTTCAAGAATATACAGTCGGTGTTTCTGCAGACTATGATGGCGAAGAATCCGAAATTATTCAGGTTACATTCATATATGATCCTCAATTAGATTTCTATCCTCCAACTAACCCGGCAGCAGAAGTAGTAGATTACAACGATGTACTTCTTACCTGGGAAGCACCAAGTGGTGCTGCTGAGTGGATGCGATGGGATTCAGGTGAAAACGCAGATGCCATTGGTTTAACTTCCGGTGGAACATTCTACGTTGCATCTCATTGGGATCCTGCTGATCTTACAGTATATGACGGAGCAACAATATCTAAAATAGAGTACTTCCCCAATGATGTTGGTGATTATATAATGTATGTCTGGACAGGACCTAATGCCGGTACATTAGTTACTACTGAAGTTGTAACAACACCTACAATTGGAGAATTCCAGGAAATTATTCTAAGCACACCTGTTACAATAGATGCTTCTACAGAATTGTGGTTTGGATATGAAGTAACTCATGCTGCTGGAGCATATCCTGCAGGATGTGATGCCGGACCAGCTATAGCCGGTTACGGTGATATGATCTCTTTTGATGCTACAGCTTGGGATCCGATGTCAAGTTTAGGTTTAGATTACAACTGGAATCTTGGTGCTTTCGTTGAAGGAGCAGATGGAGAGGTTGTTGTACTTCGTAAGCCTCATAAAACTATCGGTTCTGTAGAAAAAGCAGTATCCAGAAATTCAGTAATAAACCATAATTTATTCAGTTGTGTTCAAACATCACATGTACGTGAGACACGTTCTCTTACTGGATACAATATCTATAAAGATGGTGGAATATATGACTCAGTAGACGATGCTACAATTCTCGAATACATCGATACTGCTCAGGATGCAGGTACATACGAATATACGGTAACTGCAGTTTACACAAGTCCTGATGGAGAATCTGTTCATACAGATCCTGTAACCGCTACTGTTGTACTTAATCCTCCAACAGATGCTGTTGCACAGTCAATACCTCCAAACATTATGGTTACATGGGTTGCTCCAGCAAGAGGCATAGATAGTTATACTGTTCTTCGTAATGGAGATGTAGTTGGAGAGGATATCGGTACAACAATGTTTACTGATTTCGATGTTCCAACAGGAGAATACATTTATAATGTAATTGCTGTTTATGATGGCGGCTGGGAATCAGAACTATCTAACGATGCTTATGTAGATCACGTTGATGGTGATGATATACTTAAGCCGACTGAAACAGCTCTTACAGGCAACTATCCTAATCCATTCAATCCAACAACAACGATCAGTTTCTCACTTAAAGAAGCAGGTAACGTTTCAATTAACATTTACAATATGAAAGGTCAGCTTGTTAAGACACTTGTAAATGGAGAACTTGATAATGCTTATCATAAAATCGTTTGGGATGGTAAAGACAACAGTGGTAAAAACATAGCTAGTGGTGTTTATTTCTACAAGATGAAAGCACAAGATTATAACAGCACTAAGAAAATGATCCTTATGAAATAGCAGTTAGCTGTTAGAAATTAGCTGTTAGCAATTAGCAATTAGCAGTTAGAAATTAGCCCCGGTTCGCCGGGGCTTTTTTTGTACCACGTTCACCTTGAACGTGCTATTCACAATGTGTTATCTTGAACGTGTTGTTCACAACGTGTTACTTTTTACTCTCGTTCCCAAAGCCCTCTTTGGGAATGCAATAAATCTCAGCTGGTTACCAATCAGGGGATTGGTAACCAGAATAATGGTTTACTTCTCCAAGGCGGATAAACTCTGAATGTGTTTGAACGATCGGGGCGATCGTTTTACTTTCACGTTCACTCCTCCAAAGGCGGATAAACTTTGAACGTGCTATTCACAATGTGTTATCTTGAACGTGTTGTTTTCAACGTGTTATCTTTTACTCTCGTTCCCAAAGCTTTAGGACGTTAAATGCGAAGCATATTTAACTGTTCCCTCTTTGGGAATGCAATAAAATCTCAACAGGTTAACAAGTCTTCGTAAACTATGCCTCGAGCAATTATTCTCGTTAGCAAGTTGAACTTGCTGACGCAATTGTTCAGATAAGTTTCGACTCGTCGTCAGCTTACGAGTCGAAGTATTAAAAAAGATTACCAATCAGGGGATTGGTAACCAGAATATAAATTCCATCTTTCAAATAGAGACGGGAAAAATGGGAATTTTCTTAAATCGGCTTCTTATGTTCCTTCTCTTTTGAGAGAAGGAAAGTAGGATGAGTTAAAAATCTTACGAGTCAAAGCGATGTTCTATTTCAAATCGCTATCAATAATATTCTTTTGCGATACGAAAGTTGTGATCTGAGCGCTGTTGCCGTCCGACACAATTCGGCAGGCACCGTCATAACCGGTTATCATTAAATTAGAACCCATAAATTTATATCTTTCCAAAGTAATTTTATGCGGAAAATTAAACCTGTTTTTTTTCGCTGTGGAAATGATTGCATATTGCGGATCAACAGCTTTAATAAAGGCGGGAGAGCTGGCAGTTTTGCTGCCGTGATGTCCAACTTTCAGCACATCACAATCTAAGAATCCCGAATAATTTTGTATCAGATAATCTTCTCCTTCATGCTCCAGATCACCTGTGAAAAGTACAGATAGATCTCCGTAATCTAATCGCACAACAATAGAAAGATTATTGATATTACCACTTTTATAATATTTGTCAGGATGAATGATCTTGAAATTGATCTCATCAAAACAGATATGAGTGGTATCTGTTACAGTAAAAACGGAACATCCCTCAATCTCAATCTTTTGTGTAATGCTGCTCCATATTTTCCTATTCTGAAATTCATCAGTCGTAATTAAATTCTTTACTTCAACGTTATCAAATACACTGAAGACACCGCCATAATGATCATTATGCGCATGAGTTATGAGAACATGATCTATGTTTCTTATTCCGTTCTTTTGGCAATATGGAAGAGCAGATCTGGTAAAGGAATTCATTCCGGTTTCCGGTGGACCGGTATCGATAAGTATTGTTTCATTCTGAGGTGTTTGCACAAGAGCAAGATCACCCAATCCGCAATCGAAGAACGTGATGATAAGTTTATTGGAACTTTGCCTTCCCAATAAAATGAAAATACTCAAGAAAATAATGGCAGAAATAAGCAGCCATTTGCGTTGTTTAAAAGAACTTTTAAATGCCAAAACCAAAGTTGAAAGTATAAGATAAAGCAGGATCAGATGAATAATCGATATAAAAATGAAGTCGTAATGAAAGGGGAGTCCGGCAGAAAAATTAGTCCATTTCTCGAATATCAGCATAATTAAACTGAAGCTGTTTTGAAAAACAGGAATGCAGAATCCGGGCAGCAGAATAATGATCAAACTTATGGGCAGGATCATTCCAATAAGCGGAATACCGAGAAGATTGCCGGCAATTCCATTAAATCCGAATTGATGAAAATTATAGGCTGTGAGCGGTGCGAGGAAGATATTAAGGATGAACGATGTGCAGATGAGTATCAAAATTCCATTCAATATTCGCTTGCCTTTACTGAGTAATTCGAGTTCTTCTTTTCTTATTTTCAAAAATCGGAATCTTGGCAGAATATTCAGTAATACAAAAACTGCGAGATATGACATCTGAAGTCCCACTGAGAAAAGTTGGTTGGGATTTGCCGCAGTTATTATGAGCAGACTGGCAAAGAGTATATTATTGGCGACCGGTTTGCGTTGTAATATTTTTGCCAGAAGATAAATAATTATCATAATAGCTGCTCTAGTTACTGACGGAGCCCATAAACAGATCGCCGCATAAACCAGCAGAATGCACATTAAAATTAATCTGCTGATGTTCTTTTTGGGGATGAACACATTAAGAACAGACAGTATGATAAGGGATAATAATCCAACATGCAATCCGCTCACAGCAAGTAGATGGCTCAAGCCGGCTTTGCACATGATCATTCGTTTATCATCGATGTCATCTTTCTCTGCTATCACAATTGCTTTCACAAAACCGGCATATTCTCCAAATCGGTTATTTATCCTACTTCGCAGGAATTTTCTGATAGAGATCACTGTTTTTTGGAAAATCTCAGTTCTATTCCCGATCTTGCTAACCGGTGATATTGACCAGCCGGAGCCGAATATTCTCTTTGCATCGAGAAATTCTTTATAATCGAATGAGGCAGGATTTGTAGAACCCGGAAGCTCTTTTATCGCAGCAACAGCAGAAATAATATCTCCGTAATTCAAACAGTCTGTTCTTGTATAAAATTTTATTTTTCCGGTAACTTTGCTTTCTCTTATCTGATGCAATTCTAATATGAAGTTATAATTTCCATCTTTATGTTTTACTTCGGAAATTATTCTTCCTTTAATAGGCTGGGTTATATTGGGGTAATTTTCGAGAATTGACTTAATATGATTTTTTGGGAATTCCGATTGGATGTCAAACCTGAGAATCCCTATTAAAATTATAACAAGGCAAAAACTTATGAAACGAAACTTTGTAGTGAAAGATAGAAGTAACAAAATTGGAATTGCAGCCAATAAAAACGTAATTGGTAAAACAGTCTGGCTGGCAATGATTATTCCCAAAATCCAAAAAATTACAGGAATAACCAGCGTTTGATTTTTTTGCATATTTCTATCCTGAAAATAATTTGTACGAAAATTCAGTGTTTTCTAAAAAAATGACCTGATCAGATCAGGTTTTTGTAATTTTGCTTAGTTTGGGTATATACGTCTTTATTTATTTGAATTATCTCTTCAATACTTGGATTTTGGAAATTATGAAATTTACTGATCTGCTTCTCAACAATTCTGCTTATGTATCTAAAACATATTTTTTTATCTAAGAAAAGATCGATTGCAGCTTCATTGGAAGCGTTTAAAATTGTCGGCAAAATTCCACCTTGAATTCCGGCATTTACAGCAATCTCAAAAAGCGGGTATCTCTCAATTGACAGCTCTCTGAAGTTCAAGTTAGGAAGATCGAGAATGTTTGTTTTTTGGATTGTTGACTTAATATGCTTTGGATGTGTAAGCGCATATAAAATTGGAATTTGCATTGTTGGGAAACCTAACTGCGCCAGAATCGAGCCATCTACAAATTCTACAAAAGAATGAATAATTGACTGCGGATGAATTACAGCTTTGATATCATTATAAGATTTGTGGAACAGCCAGTGTGCTTCGATAACTTCCAGACCTTTATTCATCATTGTTGCAGAATCAATTGTTATTTTTGCGCCCATATCCCATGTTGGATGCTTAAGTGTATCTTCCAGTGTGATATTTTCAAATTCATTCAAGGGCAGATCTCTGAATGGTCCGCCTGATGCTGTAATAATAATGGAACGTATTTCTTCCGGTGTGGAATTTCCTATTGCCTGCAGAATGGCACTGTGTTCACTATCTACGGGAATTAAGTTTGTTTCAGAATGTTTCAGCATTTTCATGATCTTATGTCCTGCCATAATTAGTGATTCTTTATTTGCCAGGGCAAGATCTGTACCTTTAGAAATAGTGGTTATAGAAGAACGCAATCCGGCAGAGCCGGAAATTGCGTTCAAAATAATATCACATTCGACCGATCCAATTCTTCTTTGTAATTCATCTTCACCGAAGTTAAGATCAGAATTTTTTGGAATATCTGTGATTTTCTGTTCAAGTGCAGAATTGGTAATAACAAGCTCAGGAATATTAAATTCGACAGCAAGCTCAAAAAGTTTGGAATAATTATTATTAGATGAAGCTAATACAATTTCAAAATCATTCGGATGCTGCCTAACAACATTTACAGCAGAGATTCCAATAGAACCTGTTATTCCAAGAATTGCGATTTTTTTCATACTATAAATTCAGCCCAACAGAAACTCTGTGTGAATTTTCAAGTTCATTATCATATTCAAAAGAGTAGTTTATATCCCAGTTTTTTATATTGAGCTTTAAACCGGAAGTAATATTAGTGAGATCATATCCCATATAAATGTCAACAGCAGGATGAAGATTAACTTCATAACCAAGATGATAATCTAAACTTAGTGGTCCAAGTGCGATAGAAGAAGACACATCTCTTCCTTCTGCAAATATCTCAGTACGAAGATAAGCGGTAGAATTACACCTGAAAACAGGAAGTATAAAACTATGATTTATCTCGGAATCTAACGATGGATTAACTATCTCATGAGTTCCGTTTCCCCAAAGAATCTGGGTGGAAAAAAAATCTCTAAGTTTAACCGCTGCCATTGTCTTTTCCGATAATATGAAGAATGTGGAAATGTCAGCTCCAAAGCCAACTCCATTTTCATCTGCAAGATTCCGGTATGCAAGTTTAGGCGTGAACCCAATATTATATTTACCGAACTTTCTGGATAAACCAAAGTAAATTACAATATCAGAGTTATTTACCGATTTATATTTATAGGGACGATTATCAAAATCTACTTCCAGAGTATCGTTGGGAACTTTTGTGAGCGGTATATCATCTATTCCAATTCTGGTAAGGACAATGGAAAATTTATTTGTCTTTCCCCAAATAGCAGAAGCTGTATCGTATGTAAGAAGTCCAGAATATTCTTCGGCATGCATTAATTCAAATCGGTTTTCCTCTACTAACGAAAGTAAAGCGGAATTCCAATAGGCAATACCGGTAGAATTTACATCGGTTACTCCACAATTGCCTAAAGCAAAATTTCGTACTCCGGCACCAATTTGGAAAATCTCACCGGCATATTTTGTGGCAGAAAGTTCGATTGCCACGAATATTATCATTATCATTATTACTATTTTAATCGTTCTCATTTTTCCCCCATTGTTACGAATGTTCCAATTATTTTTTTGAGTTGACCACCGGAAAAAGAAATTGATAGTTTTGCTTCTTTTCCAGTGCCATCAACGTTCAAGACAATACCTTTACCAAATTTACTATGGTAAATTTTTTGTCCAATCTTAAAATATTTCTGATTTTCCGTAACAACTGGTTTCTTGTTTATATTTCTCCTTTTGGGGCGTGGTGCCATCAAATCATAATAACGGTTATTTTCTATCTCAATCAGATCATTATCGATCTCCATTAAAAATCGGCTGGGAATTGCCATAGAAATTGAGCCGAAAACTTGCCGCATTCTGGTGTAGGTGAGATGAACGGATTTCTTTGCGCGTGTGATAGCCACATATAAAAGACGTCGTTCCTCTTCAAATTTTTCTACATCGTCAATTGAACGTGAATGGGGAAGAAGTCCGTCTTCTACGCCGACAATAAACACATGATCAAATTCCAATCCTTTGGCGTTGTGCATTGTCATTAGCTTTACTGTTTCAATGTCTTCGTCAACATTATCCATATCGGTTTGCAGTGAAATACTTTGAAGAAAATCTGTAAGCATGGGAGCTTTTTCTGTATCATATTCAAAGTTATCAGAAAATTCCTGAGTCGCAGTAACGAATTCTTTCAAATTCTCAGCACGGGCAATATCTTTTGGATCATCACTATCATCGTAAATATCTATAAGTTTAAGCTCATCTATGATCTTTTTAACTAATGGAGTTATGGGGATTTCCAATGATAAATTTTTCCATTTCTTTAAAAGCTTTCCAAATTCCATGACAGTTTGCACTGTTTTACCATTAAGAGTTGATATCTCATTTTGAACAGCATCGAACAAAGTCATGTTGTTATCTTCGGCAAATCTTTCAATTCTCTCGGTTGTAACCTTTCCAATTTTGCGAGGCGGGAAATTTATAATTCTTATAAAACTGTTCGTGTCTTGCGGATTTACCAATATTCGCAGATATGCAACAATATCTTTGATTTCTTTACGTTGATAAAAATTTACTCCGCCCACTATCTGATATTTTAATTTATGCTGGTAAAAGGCATTCTCAAAAACGCGTGATTGCGCATTGGTTCTATAAAGAATAAGACAGTCATTCAAACTTGTACCGGAAGAAGTGAGTTGAGATACCATTTCTGCTATAAATTCAGCTTCCTGTTTTTCATTTTCAAGCTTAATGAGTTTAGGTTTTTCTTTGGAAGTAATATCCGTCCATAACTCTTTCGGATGCCGCTCTGAGTTGTTTTTTATCAGGCAGTTAGCTGCATCGAGAATCGATTTTGGGGAACGGTAATTCTGCTCCAATTTTACTGTAAGCACGTTCTTGTAATCTTTCTCGAAATTTAAAATATTACGTATATTTGCGCCGCGCCAACTATAAATAGCCTGATCATCATCACCTACAACGCAAAGATTCTGGTGTTCTTTAGCAATGAGATTAATTATTTTAAACTGTGCATAATTTGTATCCTGATATTCGTCTATCATTACATATTTAAATCTATCAGCATATTTTTTTCTCAACACTTTATTATCGTGAAGCAAAATTGCCGTGTACATTAATAGATCATCAAAATCGAGAGCATTATTTTCAAGCAGAAACTTCTGATATTCTTTGTATATTTTATAAGTTGTTTCTGTAAAATAATTCTCTTCATTGAAATCAAAGAAATCTTTTGGAAGGATAAGCGAATTTTTCTGATTACTAATTAAAGAAGCAACCCGTCTTTGTGGAAAATCTTTGGGATCGATATTTAATTTTTTATATATTTTTTTATAAATGGATTTTTGATCAACATCATCGAAGATGGAAAAATTTGCGGTAAACGGTAAGAATTCCTGTTCTTCTCTTAGAATGCGCGTACATACAGAATGAAATGTACCGATCCATAACGAGTAAGCAGAAATATTAAATGATCTTTCCAATCTGTCTTTGAGTTCACGAGCTGCTTTATTGGTAAAAGTTACAACCAAAATATTATAATAGTTGATATGTTTTACGTTTATCAGGTAAGCTGTGCGGTAGATGATAGAACGGGTTTTCCCGCTTCCTGCTCCTGCCAGAACAAGAATCGGTCCTTCGGTTGTTGTAGCTACCTTTCGCTGCTGTGGATTCAGATCATCCAGAAAATTCATACTACCAACTTATTGGCTCTGATCTGTATCCTTCCAGTTCTTCTCCGTCCACCAGAATATATGCAGACATTTTATACCAGTAAAAATTTCCGGGAATATCTACATCAGTATCTTCATAACTAGTTACTAAATAATTTTCTTCTTTTTTTATTAGTTCATATAAACCATTGTAGCTTTGAGAACGATAAATATAATACCCGTTTACATTTGGTAAAGATCCCCATGTTATTACGATTGTATTATTTGGTGTAGTTTCAACAGTAATATTTGATACTTCACCGGGAGCCTGTTTACTGCTTACCATAGGATCAAGCGGGTTTGTACGGTCAAGAGAGCAGGATATGGCAAACAGGATTAAAGTAATTAGTGTTATGTAACGGATCTTTTGATATATTTGATTTTCATTTGAGTAAATTCCTCTTGATCTCCCCTTCCAAAGTGGAGCTAAGCAGAATTGAAAATCAAATAAATAGTTCCATACTTGATTTAATACTAACATTATATTTTTCATTAGAACCTCATTGTTATACCTGTTGGTGTGATAATAATTTTTTGTGAGTGATGTCTTTTAGAAATATCATCCCACAGATTTTTATTATATTCTTGAGTTGCGCTAATGGAATCGTAAATCGTATATATCCAAATAATTGTTCCTAAACTGAAGAATAGTTGAGAATATTTGTAATTACTGTTCGCATCGAGGTAAAGCTGCTTGATATCCCCGATATAATGCGAGTCTTCATAATTGTGATAATCATCCATTGCCTGATTATAAAAATAGTAGCTGGTACCGAATAGAACAATTTCCGAAGCTATAAAAAAATGTCCTTTTGTATAATCATGTGATGAATAATGACCCCAACCGGGAGCAACAGCAGATTTTATTATATTATTTATAATTGGTTGTTTATACAGTTCATATATCTGAAGTAATTTTTGCCTGCTATCGAGATCATTTCTGGCTTCAAGTCTATCTTTCATGTTTTTCCAATTGTATTTTGCAGGATTGGAAAATTCTTTAATGTTAAATTCTTCTGCTACTAATAAAGTTGATAAAAAGAGGACAATAATAATTAAATACTTATTCATGATTTTTACCTTTTCATCACATCTTCTGATATCTTATTAAGGGAAGTGATCTCACGGGTTCTAAGATTCACACGCCAGGCATAATAATAGTTTATATCCGGTGAAAGCAGATCAAACCTTACTTCATATTTGTATTCACCTATTGCATAATATACTTTCCAGCCGGAAGTATCAACTTGGTTGCTATACTGAGCAATTAATGATGATTCAATTGCGCTGACTCCAACCGGGATAATACCATTTTTATATTCATTAATGATCTTTTTTGCAAATGCTTTCGGGTCTTTTTCTGCCTGAAGTATATTACCCATTATATAAATTTTCTTTCTTACTCTATCAGTTCGGAATAGTTTGTAGGATTTGTTATAGTGAGTATAAGCAGATGCATAATCTTCTTCTGCTTCATATTCAATCGCTTGGTTTTCATGCTTTAGAGCAGATTGATATTTTTGCTGCTTGTCATTTGTTTCATTAATTATATTTGTACAAATTGTATATTTTGGAATTATGATGAAACAGTTTTTATAAGTCTCGATAGCTTCATCAAATTGGAAAGAAGAAACAAGCTCATTTCCTTCCAGAATTATTTGTGAACAAATACTCTTAACTTTTTCGCTAACAAGTTCTTTTTTTATTTCATCGTTATCTATACTAAGATCGAGATATTCTCTAACGAGTTCGTACTCTTTTTTTGAAAGAGCTTCCTCGGCTTTAAGTAGATATAGATCGCTTATATGAATGAATATATCATTTTGAAATTTTGATGGATACTGGCTTAATTTAGATAGTATATCGACTGCAATATCATATTCCGTTGAATCTCTAAACGTAAGCGCCTCATTTATAAATGCCGGCATTAGATCATCAATGAATGGCTGTATTTCTTTTGTAAAATGATTATCAGGATGATTCTCCCATAGAAAATGATAATCATTAAAAGCAGAGAGATTATTATCCATCTCGATATAAATTTTTATTCTATTGAAAAGTATTTCGGGGATATACTCAGAATCTTTTAAATATAAAACAACTTTTTGGTAATATCCCAAAGTAGTAGTTAAGGCATTTTGCATGAGTTGTTTCTGTGCTAACCGGAAGTAGCAATCATCAAGTTTAGTATCAGCAATTTCTGAATTTGACAAAAAGAAAAGACGTGAAGCCAGTAGCCAATTATCTTTTTGATAAGCTTTAAACCCAAGTTGATAATAACAATCGGAACGTTCTAATTCTGCCTGAGTTGATAATGCTCCATCTTGAACGGTTTCTAATAAACTGTCAAAATGCTTTATTGCCATCACATAATTGCTTTTCATATATAATTTATGAGCAATATTAAATTTACTGTTGACCCAGCAATGACCGGAAACAACAGCAAATAATGTTAATATGACTAAGATTATTTTCATTTTCATATACATATAATTCCATTTATTTTAAGAATACTAACCTTTTCAGCATGTTCATTTCTGTCAATAATTCTAAACTATGAATTTATTTATCTTTCAATTGATTTTCTGGTATTACCACAGGAATTTGATCTAACTTTCTGCCGAAGAACAAGAATATAATAGCAAATAAGACGGTTGAGATGATCAAAAGTTTTACGGATTCCATTTTATAAACTAAAATTGTTATCAACACAATGATCGTATTGATCAAATATACAAATATTGCTGTAACTTTGGGTGATTGCATAGCATTATGTATGCGGTGGGTCGAATGATCCTTACCTCCCTGACTAATTTTTCTACCATCACGTCTTCTTATAAAACTTACAAGTGAAATATCAAAGATAGCATAGCTGAGTAAAAGTACAGGCAGCAGATAAAATATTGGATTGTTCATTCTTGTAACAGCCAGGCGTCCTGCCAAAATTCCCATTGTAGAAAGGAAATAGCCGATGAACATGCTTCCCGCATCACCCAGAAAAATTTTTGCCGGGTTAAAATTGTATGGAAGAAAACCAAATACCGAGCCGGCGAATATTAAGGAAAGAAGCATCATAAAATTTGATTGAACAGCAACGGAATGAGTTTTACTGATGAAACTAAAGGCATAAAAACCAAGAGCCAAAATACCGGACATGCCGGTGATAATCCCATCCATATTATCAAGGAAGTTCAAGGCATTCATTAGTCCTACCATCCACAGAAATAGAATGGGGACAGTTATGTAAAATGGACCAAAAAGTTCAAATAAATTATTGGAATATAAAAATATACAGCATGAAAATGCCTGACCAATTAGCTTAAAAACCGGTTTCATTCCAAATTTATCATCAATGATACCAACAAAGATAATGATGAAAGCTCCCAATAGATAACCAATAATAGGGCGATTGAAAGAATGTAAATTCATTATCACAATATAGATCGTGAGTATAAAAAAACCGATAAAAACAGCTAACCCACCCAAAAGAGGAGTAGCTTTCTTATGTACTTTACGTGCATTTGGATTATCTATAAAATTTATTTTATTTGCAACTTTTATTATGTAAGGTGTGATGCTGTAAACAGAAAGAAAAGATAGAACTACCACACTTAAACATACATAAATAATATTCATATTACCTCATTACTAATTATTGCACAAATACTTACAAAACACTATCCATAATGCAGTATATAGAATTTTGTCAAATCCTTTTTGTCGCACATTATTTGGGGTGTGGTCAAATGATTTGATTGCTGAAATTAACAAATTGACAGGTTAATGGGTAAGCGGTTTTTTACAAGCGAGGATATTCTATGAGAATTTATAAAAATAGGAAAGCACGGCATAATTATTTCTTTATTCGGGAATTGGAAGCTGGCATTGTGTTAAAAGGTTCTGAGATCAAATCCATTCGGGAAGGGAAACTAAGTTTTAAAGATAGTTATGCCAGTATAGAGGATGATGAAGTTTGGCTTTACAGCCTTCATATCAGTCCATACAAATATGATAGTAATTTCGCTCCTGATCCTGAACGAAGACGAAAATTACTGCTTAATAAACGTGAGATAAAAAAAATTAGAAGTCAGATCGATGAAAAAGGAATGACTCTTATTCCTGCAGAAATTTATATAAATGACAAAGGGCTGGCTAAAATAAAAATTGCGCTTGCAAAAGGTAAAAGGCAATACGATAAACGTGAAGATATTAAGAAAAAAGATATCATGCGTGATATGCAGCGCAATATGAAATTAGATTAATATCCAATTTTGAAGAGAAGTCGTTTGCTATCGCAAGCCGACTTTTTGAACACGGAATATCGAATAACGAAGGAAAAAGAAAAGAACAATCTTGATGCTTTTATATTGTTTTTACTTCACCTCAATTCTCTTGAGATCGTTTGCTTTGCAAGCCGACTCATACCTAAAAGGAGAGGAAGTTAGATTTCCCCTTTTCCTTTTAGGAGAAGGGGTTAGGGGATGAGGTTGATTTAGGGAAGTTAAGATAAAAAGGTACAGTATTTAATATTTTTCATTATGCATAACTCATCTTCTGAAATTAAAAGGAGCTAATAAATATGTGGATTTGGGATAGTCGGACGCATCAATTTATTGTAGCAAAAGCCTTACAAAAATGTTATCCGCCTTTTACAAATATGCTAAAGATCCATCAAGAATTATTCATTCTTGGTATTCAAGCACCAGACAGAATTTTCAAAGATTTTACAAATCACTATTATAATTGCACTCCTAATAAATATGGTTATCATTTTGGAAGTGTGATAAAAAAGATTGATAATGAGATCCAGCTTCTAAATAAAATGGTTATTGATCCCGATACGATTTATCGTCATCACGGAGCTGCACCGTTCTTAGTTGGAATATTGGATACTCCGCTTAAAGCATTCATATTTGAGCTGGGTGTCGTTTCCCATTATATAGCCGATTTGCACCAACCCTTTCATACTGACGGTAAAGATAGATTCCCTGATGAAGAGACCGTGCACAAGATCATGGAAGCCGATACTCGAAAACATCTTGATGATTTTACTTTGAAGTTGGGAAGACGACACAAAATAAAAGTTCCGATTGAATATTTTACTGAACAGATATATCACATAAACAAATATTATGATGAATTGATAGAATATTATTACTTGAGAAAAGGAAAAGTAAAACCGGATAGGTGGGATAATTCTTTTACAATTATTCAATATTGTTTGAAATTAGCTGCAGAGAATATTGCCAATATCTATCTTGGTTTTGAGGAATCGAATAAAATATTTAAATCACAGATCCATCATGCAAAATTAATTAAAAAAATTGGTAATTCATTAAATAAAAAAAGTAAATACTATTTAAAAAAATACGCTTCTGGAACTGTTTCGATTAGGAAGAAGTGAGGGGGTTAACTGTACTATATAAGCGTGATATTAGTTTATTGTATTTAAGATGTAGTCTGTTTATTAATTGATTGAATATTTAATTCTTTAATATCATTTGCATGGCAATATATCAATGCCAAAGTTTATGCGTTATTTATTATTTAATAGAAACACCGCTAGCATGGACAATATGTCTATGCTAATGTCCATGCATTATTCATTATATAATAGAAACACCGCTAGCATGGACAATATGTCTATGCTAATGTCCATGCTAACTTTAATCTCTTTTGAAGACATATTTGTAATTATTTGAAGTAGGAGGTTCTCCATTGTCTCCTACAAGTTTAAGTTTTTTAAATTTGGTTAAATGTCTATAAGCTTTTTTATCATCAAAATTAAAATGTTCAGCATATTCCTTTTTACTTAATTCCCCTTTTACTTTTACATATTCTAATCCCTCAAGTTCATAATCATTCAATTGTTTGAATTTCTCATTCATGCTCCTAGTCATATGAATTGTTCTTGGAAAAGTTACAATTACATTTTGTTTCTTATATTTAATAATGGGTAATGGTAAATTATATTTCTCTCTTAATGTTTTATAAGTATCCATTCCAACACCTGACTCTTCCATAAATTGCATAAGATTAAATATGTAAGCTAATTCAGAATTGCGGGTTTGTGAAATAGCTGTAAAATTCTGGAGATCTTCAATTGAGTTAGGAGAAATTGGTCCTCCAGGACTCCTTATCTCAATTTTCTCTGGTGTAATTTCCAATTCAACCTTAGCACTTTTAATTGAATAATCACGATGGATAATAGCATTAACAATTGCTTCACGAACAACCTCAGGAGGGAAATGAGATACTTTTTCTCTTGTAAAATTTGATCTGTCTATGCTTTCGGGTACAACTTTCTTAATCCATGCTTTCACCTGATCAGGGACTAAAACAATTGCATCATCAAAACTTTCCGTATCTGGTTCTGCACCACCACCATAATCAACTTTTGCCTTTACCGAGGCTTGAGGAAATTTATCTCTTGGATTTTTGCCAAATAATAAAATGCAATCACCTGTAGGTTTTATCTCTCCGCTTTTCGAATCTACATCCATTAAATTCTTATTGATTAAATCAGTTATGAGTTCATCCGAATCATGAGTATACACTTTCTTTGTTTTATTTATATACAATTTAAGAGCATCTTTTGAGAGAGAATCAATACTGGTGTTTTTAATTGCTGCTTGTAAAGGTCCATTTACAACTAATTTAGCTAGCTTTTGTTTATTATTTTCTTCCTCAACCCAGTCGTTAAAATCTTTATTAAATGCTAAAATTTCATGATGTAAATCGGAATCAAAAGAAAGTACTTCAACTTTCATTTTTTCTAAGTACTTTTTACCTCCTTTTGCTTTAGGATTTAACTCCTGTACCCCATACCAAACTTTAGTAATTCGAGCATTAGCAATTCTTTCAGCGCAACAGATTTTAGGTTCATTTCTTGCTTCTGGACCACAACAGGGTTCAAGAGTAGCAAATAACCAACAATTCGAAACATCTGTGGTTCGAAATTTCTTATCCAGCAAAGTGTATTCTGCATGATCACCCTCCCGAAACTCACCTCTACAAGCAATATCATATGTACCATCTGGAAATACAAGCACGGCACCAACACTCGGATTGGGAGTACTTTTATTTTTCTCATCAACAGAGTCCTTCATTGCTTTAATTGCTTCTTGCATATAAAATCGTGGGTCTTCTCTACAATTCTTTGTTGGTCCTCTCTTCATAATTAATTTAATACTCCTCTGTTATTGTCATTGCACAGTGTCACTGTACTTTTTATTGTATGTGCACAATATTTGTGTATAACCTTTTGTTTTATTCTACCAAGTTTGTGGGATAAATTCAATTTGTTACATTTTTCTTTTATCATTGGTTCTTCCTATTCAAAGAAATCATCTACTGGATTTATAATTTTATCAAGTGTTTTTGACACATGAGTATAAATTTCAGTTGTCTTTGAACCTTTATTTCCCAATATCTTTTATAGTATTTCAAACTTTTCCTTCTTTTCGTAAATGAGCTATAAAATTATGTCTTAAATAATACATATTCACAATTTTACTAATTTTGCTTTTTTGTAAAGTTTTTTAATTTCCCTATTTGTCATTCCCGTGAAAACGGGAATCCATAAACCTTGAGATCGCTTCTCACAAAATTTCTTTTAGTTAGCAATCTTAAGGTTGAAATGTTGAAAGAAACCATGCCAAAAGTTTACCAGCCTCTGGATGGCAGGTAAACCTTTAAAGGATTAATTCCAAAGATAAAATGAAAGAAATCCTTTCAAGGTTAAGCACAAAAAAAAGGGAGTTCGAAAAATCGAACTCCCTTTTTATATAATTTGAAGAATTTAATATCTTCTTTTTTCTTTTACACGTGCAGCTTTACCTTTAGCTTCTCTAAGATAGAATAGTTTAGCTCTACGCACACGACCAAATCTTACAACATCGATCTTGTCAATATTGGGTGAGTTAAGCGGGAAAATACGCTCAACACCAACGCCATTACTTATTTTTCTTACAGTGAATGTCTTAGAAATCTGTGCTCCTCTTCTCTGGATCACGATTCCTTGAAAAACCTGTATTCTTACTTTTGATCCTTCCTTGATCTTATAGTGAACTTTAATTGTATCACCAACTCTGAACTCAGGAAGGTCTGTTCTCATCTGTTCTTTTCCAACTTCATTTAAAATGTCCATCTTTCCTCCTTTATTTTTCGGAAGATAGTCTATCTAACACAATAGCAACTGCGCTTCTAACAGAAAGGTGATTATAATTTTCCTTTCCTTCTATAGGTTTTAAAACATGATCTGCCTGTTCGAGAACTTCTTTGGTAAGGCCGTTACCAGTACCAAAAAGAAGTAGAACAGGACTCTTGAGTTTTCTCAGATCATTAAAACTGATCTGTTGTTTTAAATTCGCTGCTGTTGTGGATACTACAAGACAGTCGTCTTCCTGTAAACTTATCTGTTTTACTGCAGTTTGGATATCAACTGCATATTCAATGAGCGATAGAGCTTGAACTCTATCATTATTATACTCTTTTGCAATGTCACTTTCCCAGAATTTTAAAATTCTGTTTAGAAGAAGTTCCTGCGTATTTAATGGAGTGATAACAAAGAACTTTTTTAAGCCGAATGTTTTGCAGCTTCGGGCAATATCATGAATATCCAGATTGGTGATGGAAGTTGTTACCACATTACCATATTTATTATATACCGGATGATGAACAAGCCCAAGATAAAGATTCGGCTGCATCAATCCTCCAGCAGGTCCGGACGGTTCTTCTTTGTTATTTCCAACGATTTTTGTTCACGCCATTTTTCAATATTTTTATGATTCCCGGATAAAAGAATGTCTGGAACTTTGTGTCCCATAAATTCAGGTGGACGTGTATAATGAGGACAGCCCAAAAGGCCATCCTGATGTGAATCGGAGAGTGCTGAATCTATACTCCCCAGTACATCGTCCTGCAAACGTGCCACAGCGTCGATCATTACCATTGCTGGAATTTCACCGCCGGAAAGCACATAATCTCCAATTGAAAGCTCGTCTGTTACAAGAGTGTCACGAATACGTTGATCGATCTCTTTATAATGTCCGCAAACTATGATCATCTCATCAACCTGACTGAATTTATTTACAGTTGATTGATCGAGTAACTTCCCTTGTGGAGTAAAATAAATAACCGGAATATCCCGACCGGCTTTGATTTTTGTGATAGCTTCATAAAGCGGTTCCGGCTTCATTACCATTCCGGCTCCACCACCGTAAGGATAATCATCTACTTTGTGGTGTTTATTAAAAGCAAAATCGCGTATATCGGTTAATATTACAGATAGCGCCTTTTGTTTTATTGCTATCCCGACCATACTTTCTTTAAGAAAATTCTCAAACATTTGCGGGAAGAGAGTTAATACATCGATCTTCATAATTTCATTAATCCTTCGATACATTTAACGGTTATACAATTATCATTGATCTCTATAATAAATTTGTCTATTAATGGTATCATCAATTCTTGTTTATTCTTCAATTCACAGATCAATAGATCATAAACTGAATTATTTAATATCTCAACAACTTTGCCGATCACTTCAGATTTGAAGATAACTTTTTTCCCAACATGATCATCAATATTAAGTTCTTTTTTAAGAGATTCTACATCGATCTTTGGGATCATTACTTTCACATTACCTTCATCTGCTGCAAATTGGAGTGTCTCGCTGTCATCAATTTTTATCCGGTAGTTATTTTTTACTTCTTCTACCGTCACATATCTCACACTATTATCTCTAAAGACCAAAAAAATATTTCCCAAAAATTTCGGGTGGAAATTCTTACCGGCTTTAAATGGGATGAACCCATTCTCATCAATAAGTTTTCCCAGTTTACCTATTGCAACCAGGTCAGAAATCAGCATCTATTCTAAAATTTCTAAAACAGCTTTTTTTCCTTGTCTTGCAGATACAGCTGTCATTATTGTGCGTATTGCACCTGCTGTACGTCCACGTTTCCCGATAACTTTTCCTATGTCATTTTTAGCAGAACGAAGTTTGTAAGTGGTAGATTTTTCAGCTTCTACTTCTTCAATCTCGATAGCACCTGGATCATCTACTAAAGCTTTGACGATGAATTCAATAAGATCTTTCATCACTATTTCTCTTCAGTATCCTTTTTCTTAGGAGTTTCTTTCTTCTCAGCTTTTACTACAGGTTTTTTTTTAGTTTTTGTAGCTGCCGGTTTAGTCTCTTTTTTCTCAGTTTTCTTCGCAGTAGTTTTCTTTGCTGTAGGTTTTTTTACTTTAGTCTCTTTTTCTTTTCCTTCGTTTGCTTCGTTCTTCAGATTGTGCCATTTTTCTAAAATTCCGGCTTTGCGGAATAAAGATCTTACTGTATCTGAAGGTTGTGCTCCGTTTTGTAACCAGTGAATAGCTCTATCTGTATCAACTTTAAGTGTAAGCGGATCAGTTTTTGGATCGTAGTATCCAAGAGATTCAAGATAAGCACCATCTCTTTTTTTACGAGAATCTAATACTACAATTCTGTAAAAAGGTGTATCAATTTTACCCATTCTTTTAAGCCTTAGCTTAACCATGTCGACTCCTTATTTCTTATTAAACTTTTATTAATTACTAAAAAGGATTAATTTTTTTTTAGCCCTTTATCGTCAAGCATTTTCTATATGCTTGACACACTGTTTTAACTTATTGAAATGTAAAAAGTTATAAAACCGTTTTGCCATATAATCTTTATTACATTGTTTTTCCAAAATTTAGAAAGGTAACATACTTTTATTCATAAACTTTGGATTACTAAATTGCTTCATCATTTTCTTCATCTGCTCAAATTGTTTGAGAAGCCTGTTTACCTGTTGAATGGAAGTTCCGCTACCTTTGGCAATACGATATCTTCGGCTTCCATTAATGCTGGCTGGTTTTTCTCTTTCTTGCGATGTCATTGAAAAGATGATAGCTTCAATATGTTTGATATTTTTTTCATCAACTTTCATTCCCTTTAATGCTTTTCCGTTCATACCGGGGATCATTCCCATAAGTTGATCCATAGGTCCCATCTTTTGTATCTGCTGCAATTGAGAAAGGAAATCTGTAAAAGTAAATTGATTTTTCTGAAGTTTTTTCGCAAGTTTTTCTACTTCTTCGATATCAATATTGGCTTCTGCTTTTTCGATTAAGCTCAAAACATCGCCCATACCCAGAATTCTATTTGCCATTCTATCGGGATGGAATTCTTCCAAATCAGATATTTTTTCACCGGTACCGACAAATACTATCGGTTTGTTTGTAACTGCTTTTATGGAAAGTGCCGCACCACCGCGTGCATCACTATCCATCTTTGTCAGGATCACGCCGTCGAACTCAAGCTGTTCATTGAATTCCCGTGCAACATTAACAGCATCTTGTCCGGTCATTGCATCGGCAACAAAGAAAATGTAATCCGGTTTCAAGAGTTTCTTGAGATCTTTCAACTCTTTCATCATTTTCTCATCAATATGCAATCTTCCAGCAGTATCAAAGATCAGAAGATTTGCATCGGAATTTTCGGATTCCTTAATTGCATTTTTAGCAATTTTAATAACACTCTTCTGCTTTTCATCTGCATGAACAGGAATGGATAACTGATTTCCCAGAACCCTTAATTGCTGAATAGCAGCCGGACGATAAACATCGCAGGCAACGAGTTTAGGGTTAAGGGATTGTTTGCGAAAATTGTTTGCCAGCTTGGCACAGGATGTAGTTTTACCCGAACCCTGCAAACCAACCATCATGATCTTGTTCAGTTTATTGTCGTGTAATCTGATCTTGAAATTCTTACTTCCCATTAAATCAATGAGTTGATTATGCACGATCTTTATAACCTGATGACCGGGAGTAAGACTCTTCATTACTTCCGTTCCTACTGCTTTGGCACTAATGTCATTAACGAAATTTTTAACTATTTTAAAGTTCACATCAGCTTCTAAAAGAGCACGGCGAACTTCACGCATTGATTCTTTTATGTTTTGTTCGTTGAGTTTTCCATGACCTTTCAGCTTGCGGAAGATAGAATCAAAGCGTTCTGTTAAGCTATTAAACATAATTATTTATTTCTTAGGCTTTGTATTTGTTTTTTATAATCATCAGAGCCAAAGACAAATGAACCTGCAACCAGAATATCAGCACCGGTGTTGATAAGTTTAGCAGCATTTATATTGTTAACTCCGCCATCTACTTCAATTTCCAGATCAGGATTAATCTGATCGGCGAGTTTACGAAGTATTTCAATTTTTTTATACACAAGCGGTATAAAACTCTGCCCGCCAAAACCGGGGTTAACACTCATGATAAGTACAAAATCCAGATCAGCGATTACAGGGAAAATAGTTTCTACCGGAGTTGCAGGATTCAATGCAATTCCGGCTTTTACACCTTTTTCTTGAAGAACTTTTAATTGCCTGTGAATATGAGATTCTGCTTCTTGATGGAATGATACATAATCGATATTCCATTTTCCCAATGTTTCAAGATAAACATCGGGATTGGTAACCATTAAATGTACATCTACCGGAATTTGGGCAATATCTTTGATCTGCTTGATCACCGGTAACCCAAAAGTAAGATTAGGGACAAAATGACCATCCATAATATCCAGATGAAGAATATCTGCACCTGCTTGCTGTATATTATTTATCTCTTCTTCTAAACGAACAAAATTCGCTGAAAGAAGTGATGAAGCTATTTTTATCATAATTTACCTGTGCTTGCCTTTTTTGCTTTGTTTCAAAAAGAAAACAATATTAGATAATTTCACATGTAATATCCTATCGATATCACCGATAAGCTGTGATCTTCTGAGAACAAGTTCCTGCATCCACACATTGTTGCTAACAGCAATAAATAGAACGCCATTTTCTAATTTAATTATAGAAGCACGCTCTGCCAATAAATTGCCAACTATCGATTTCCAACCAAATGCAATAGCTACAAGATCATGGTTTTCTGCACCGGCAATGCTAAAGACCAAATCTTTAACAGCATTACCGGTTTTGAAAAAGCTCATCGGAAATCAGCTATTATATCAAAAGGAGGTTAATCCTTTTTGAAATATAGTGAAAATCCCCACCATGCAAAAACTGATACTGCCACAATCGACCAGTATGAAGTTCCTAGCGCATTATATGCATTAGGAAAATATGTGGATAGGAATGTTATTGCAAATACTGCTGGTACAATAGCAATGAGAATTAGAAGAACATATCCCAATATTTTCTTATGCTTTTCATCATTGATCAGAGTAATTGCCAATATGCCTAACCCAACTAAGATAATTGTTGCCAGAAATATCAATATGTTTGGCAGGATAGGAAGACCGATTTTTTTCAGAGCTATGATAGGGCTGAAAAGACCGGCTAAAAGCAGGACAATACCAGATATTTTATAAACTAAAACGATTTTTTTCGGATCGATCTCGGTTCTTCTTTGATGTTTTTTAACATAAAGATAAACGAGTGCGAAAGTTGCAGTAAAGAACGCTAGATAAAAGAAAAATCCAAATGTCGGATCATCTGAAGAAAGTCCTAAAGCTGCAAATGCCAACAATAAAACTATCCATCCAATAATACTAATTATTTTTTTCAAGTTTTCCTCCCTTTTATTCTAATTTAATTATTCAACTTCAATATTAACTTTAACAGCAGTTGTTAATTCAGCAGTAAAACTGATCTTAACATCAAAAGTCCCAACTTCCTTAAGGTGTTTTTCTATTACAACGTCTGCCTTATGGATTTCGATTCCTTTTTCAGCAAGTGATTCCACGATATCATTTTCTGAAACAGAACCGAACAAGTGATTATTTTCATCTGCTTTTCTTACAAAATTCAGTTCAATATTTTCAATTTTGTTGATGATCTCCTGATATTTTCCGTGTAATACAAGTTTATCTTCCGCAGCTTGTTTTTTTATTTCTTCAATCTTTGAGAGATTTTTTTGGTTTGCAAGTATTGCAAATCCATTTGGTAAAAGGTAATTTCTGGCATAGCCAGGTTTCACTTTTACAAGTTTGCCGGCTTCACCTAAAGCCTTTATATCTTTAGTTAAGATTATTTTCATCTATTTCCTCCATATCTATTTTCCTAAAATTAAACCAGATATCAGTAAGCCCGACAAAAGCGACTAATATCAAAATAAAATAATTAAACACCATTGAAAAGATCAATATAAAAAACAGTAATTTAGATCTTTTAATGAAATTTCCCCAGTAGAAATCTATAATTGATATTCCCTGTATCAAGAACAATGGTGTGATCATGATCAGTGCATTAATACCAGCAATTCGAGTATTCGGCAGTAGGAATCCAGCTAACGCTATTATTAAAATATATATCAGATAGAAAGGCATTTGTATCTTTTTATGCTCCAATTTTAAACTTCCCCTTTTAGAAAGTAATAATGAGCCAATGTAGATTGCCAATACTATTGTGAAAACCCAAATTCCGACATAATATTTTGTAAATAGCTCTTGAAATGTTTCTGTGAATTTCAATGCAAAAGTTAACTGTTCATCGTTATTTTGGAATGATTGTGTAACAAATTCTTTGTATTTTCCTAAAACTTCTGCAATTATCTCTGCATATTGTTTCCCGAAAATAATCATACGTAATATTGCATAAATTATATTCATAAAGAAAACAGAGATCAATGCATTGATGTAATTCAAAGTACGATGCAGACTCCATAAATATAGAGCAGATGTTAATCCTACTCCAATTGACAGATCCGTTACCGAGATAACATCCAACATTCTAAAAATAAATAGCAAAGCAACAAAACCAAAATACACAGAATAGAACAGACTTCTTTTTTCCTGGTATTTACCACTAAATGCCAATATAAAGATCAAACCCCAGAATGGGGACAACGTTGCAATAACAACGGAAATAACAGCTATTAAGATCACTGTTTAGTATTTATGTTTATCGGTATATTGAATAAGACCCATATGACGTGCTTTCTTTATTTCAACTGCAATTTTTCTTTGATGTTTTGTACAGGCGCCGGTAAAACGTCTTGGTGTAATCTTTCCGCTTTCAGAAAAAAATCTTTTTAATAAACCAACATCTTTATAGTCAATTACAGCATCTTTGTTCTTGCAGAAGAAACAAACTTTCTTTTTAAAGAGAAATTTTCCTCTTGGCTTAAAAGTTCTTCTTCTGTTATCTCTATCTTGAGGTGGTCTTGATGGTCTTGAATATGGCCTTTCAGTTCTTACCTCAGTCGTTTTTGCTACAGTATTTTCTACTTTGGCTTTTTCTATTTTTTCTTCCATTATTTTCTCCTTCAATTTTCTAGAACGGCACATCGTCATCTGTTACTTCTGCAACAGGCTGACTTGTACTTTTTTTATCAGCGGAAGGTTTATACTCATCATTTGGAGTAGAATTATAGCTTTCCTTCTCCAGGAAAGAAACCTTACCGGCAATAATTTCTGTTACTTTTCGGTTCTGTTCGTTCTTATCGACATAAGAATGAGTCCGTAAATAGCCTTCTACAAGTACAGGACTTCCTTTATGCAAATATTCAGCACATTGTTCACCACGCTTGCTCCAGACTACAACATTTACGTAGCCTGTTTCTTGCTGCCATTCTCCATTCTTCTGATAATTCCTGTTGAATGCCATAGAAAGCTTTGCTACAGGAGTACCATTTTGAAGATAACGTAATTCAACATCTCTAGTTAATCTTCCACTAATAATTATTGAGTTAACATTAGGGAATCTAAGTTCTTTTGCCATAATATCTCCTATTTGGTTAAAATATTATTACGAATAACATATTCATGAAGCTTGTAAAAGCGGTCAAGTTCAATTACTTTGGCTGAATCGAGAGTGAAATAATTGATAAAGTAGTAACCTTCTTTAAATTTGTGGATTTGATAAGCCAGACGTTTCTTTCCCCACTCATCAGAGTTAAGGATCTCACCGCCGTTTTTCTTGATGAAATCTTTGATCAACTCGTTTTCTTTCTTAGCATTTTCTTCACTAAGAGTTGGAGTGATCACGACCATGCTTTCATACTTATTTAGCATTTTTCCTCCTTCGGTCTTTTTAAGATAATAAGAATATTTTATTATCTATCGATCCTGAGATTCTAATATTTTCTCAGAATAGGATTTTTTATATTTACTGTATTTACTTATCATCTGATCAAAATCAGAATTCTGATAACTTTTCAGTAGAATATCTAAAAGATCAAAAACAACATTTAATGTTGAAATTTCTTTTTTTGAGAAATCAGCAAGAACATAATTGGAAAGATCTTTTTCTTCAGGTGATCCAACTCCAATACGTATTCTCCCAAATTCGGTAGAACCGAGAGCATCGGCAATTGATTTAAGCCCATTATGGCCGCCATTGCCGCCTTTCTTCTTTATTCTGACCTCTCCGAGAGGAAGATGAATATCATCAGTAATGATAAGTATTTCATCTATCCTATATTTAGTTAGAACAGAAATAACTGCATTTCCGCTTCTGTTCATATACGTTTTTGGTTTTATAAAGATCACATCATCTGAAATCAGAAAATCGTATTTAGTTCTTCTTTTAAATTTAAGATCAAGTTTTTTTAGGTAGGAATCCAGAAAGGCAAAACCAACATTGTGCCGATTTTTTTTATATTTTTTTCCTGGATTACCAAGTCCGACAACTAATCTCATTATTCAGAATCTTTTTCAGAATCCTCTTTTCCTGTAGCTTTATCGTTTTCTTCCGTTTCGATTCCTTCTTCGCCTTCAATCTCTTCTTCTTCTTCTTCTTCAGGTTCTTCCACAATTTTTGGAAGACTTAATGTAACAATTGTAGCGTTGTCAGCAAGGTTTGTCTCGACATTTTCAGAAATAGATATATCACTAAAGTGAATAGAATCACCGATATTCAAAGCAGAAATATCAACTTTGATTTCTTCCGGAATATTTTTTGGAAGACAAGTAATTTTGATTTTTCTATGAATGATCTCAAGTACTCCACCTTCTTTTATCCCGGGTGCCTCGCCATCAAAGTTGACAGGAATATCAATAGTAATAGATTTACCTTTGTGAAGTTCTAAGAAATCAATATGCACTATTTCTCTTGTTAATGGATGAATCTGCTTTTCTTTGATAAAAGTTTTATATGTCTTTCCATCGACAGTAATATCAAAGAATGCAACCTCTCCAATAGATTTTTTATATTCGCGTGTATAATCACGTGTATTAAAAGCGATTTTAATTCCTTCCTGTCCGTCTCCGTAGATTATACCAGGGATGAAACCTTCTTTTCTTAACTCAGTAAGATTAGATTTCTTTCCCAAATTTCTTTTTTCTGCATTAATCTTTATGTTCATTCCTTCCTCCGTTGAAATCCCACTCTGTGGATTTTATGTTTATCTAAATAAAATACTTAAAGATTCTTCAATGTGAATTTTCTTAATTGCATTAGCTAATAATTCGGCTATGGAAAGCTGTACGATTTTTTTGCACTTTGCTTTCTCTTTAGTTAATGGAACCGAATTTGTAATAAACAATTTCTCAATTGGTGATTCTTCTAGATTGCGGATAGCATTCCCTGAAAGAATTCCATGTGCACAAGCAGCATAAACTTTCTTTGCACCGTGTTTCATTAATGCTTGGGACATTTTGCATAAGCTGCCGCCTGTATCGATTATATCATCAAAAAGAATAGCTGTTTTCCCTTCAACATCACCAATAATGTTTAATATCTCAGCATTATCGTCATTTCCTATTCTGCGTTTATCACCAATAGCCAAAGTGCAATTGAGTCGTTTGGCTAATGCCCTTGCTCTTGCAGTTCCACCAGTATCCGGTGAGACAACAACTGCATTTGTCAGATTGAGATTTGCCATAAAATATCGAATAAATATAGGCGTTGAATAAAGATGGTCAACCGGAATATCAAAGAATCCCTGAATCTGATCTGAATGAAGGTCCATAGCCACAATTCTGTTTGCACCTGCTTTTGTAAGAAGATCGGCAATTAGTTTTGCGGTAATTGCTACCCCAGGTTGATCCTTTTTATCGGAACGTGCATAACCGAATAACGGGATAATGCAATTAATCCTTGCTGCGGATGCACGTTTAAGCGCATCGATCATAATGAAGAGTTCCATTATGCTGTCGTTGACTGGGAAACAAGTGGGTTGTATTATGAATGTATCAGCTCCTCGAACATTCTCATTGATCTTAACGAATGAATTATCGTTGGAGAATTTAAAAACTTCAGCATCTCCTAACGGAATGCCGGAAAATTTTGAAACCTCATTTGCTAATTCAATATTTGAATTTCCGGTGAATATTTTTAATCTTGAAAACATTTAATATTTATTCTGTAGTTGGTTCTTCTGTTGGTTCTTCTGCTGGTTCTTCTGCTGGTTTTTCTGCTGGTTTTTCTACCGTTTTTTCTACCGTTTTTTCAGAACTTTCATTAGCTGATGATAATGCTCCCTGAAGAACTTCCTTATACTTTTCAATGATAACACGTTCGATCATGTTTCTTGTCTCAGTATTGATTGGATGAGCAATATCACGATATTCTCCGGAGCTTACTCTACGGCTTGGCATTGCAACGAAAAGACCATTATCACCTTCGATAACCTTAATGTTTCTAATGATGAATGCATCGTCTATAACAATATTGACGAATGCTTTAAGTTGATTACTTTCTCTAAGAAAAACTTTAACATCTGTAATGTTCATTTTGTACTCCTTTTAGTTTTAGTAACGTAATTCCAATAACCCAAATTAGAATAATATATTGAAAATTTTTCTGCTATTGCCCTGTCAGGGCAGAAACCAATTATTGTGGCTCCGCTGCCAGAGAGTATTGCTTGTTCTGCCCCGTTTTTCAGAAGGTAATCGATTATCTTCCGGATTTCGGGATATTTTTTACAAACACCATCTTGGAGTTTGTTAAAGCACCATTTAATGTTTTCATCTTTTATGAGTTTTGTCCAATTGTCATTTTTATGACCATCTAATGAAACTGCATCATATGCTTCTTTACTGGAAATTTCAAAACCAGGATTTACCAAAAAAATATTATCTAATTCTATTTGTTTTAGATTGCTTATCTTTTCTCCACGGTTTTCACCTAAAGCACAGCCACCTTCCAGAAAGAAATTGATATCACTTCCGAAATTCTCAGCTATCGTATGCATTTCTTTTTTCGAAAGGTCAAGATTCCATAACTCTGAAAGTGCAATGATCGTACTGGCTGCATTACTGCTTCCACCGCCCATTCCTGCTGAAATGGGTATGTTCTTTTGCAATTTTATTTCCACACCAAATTTCACATTATATTTCTCTTTTATAAAGACCGCAACTTTGTAAATTAAATTTTCCTTTACACTTACAAAGTCTATATTAGACAAAATTTTAACAGTGCCTTTTTTTGTCAAAGCAAAATTTATTATATCAGCAAGCTCTATTTCAGAGAAAATAGTTCTTATCTGATGATATCCATCCGGACGTTTTGAAAGAACATCAAGAAAGAGATTTATTTTTGCCGAAGAACTTATTCTTAGGTTTTTTTTCTTCACTCTTTCCATAATAATAATAATAATAATAATTATATTCGTAACTGTTATAATATCTATGTGGCTGGATACCGTTTATTACAACTCCTGCAATATCAACTTTAATATTCTCGAGAAGTTCTTTTGCTCTCTTAACAACGTTTTTATCAGCCTGATCGACACGGATCGCAAGAATAAGCATATCTACTTTATTTGCCATTACCATTGAGTCTGTAACTGCAATAACCGGTGGTGAATCGAACAGGATATAATCATATTTTTCTTTAAGATTTTCAATTGCTTCATCCATTCGTTTTGAGGCAAGAAGTTCAGAAGGATTTGGCGGGATAATACCACTGGTTATAACATCAAGATTATTAACATTTGTTTTTTTTATAACAGTTTCTATCTTAGTGGATTTATCCATAAGGAAGTTACTTATGCCAATTTCTTTATCAATGCCAATGATCTTGTGAACCATTGGACGTCTAAGGTCAAGATCAACCAGTATAACTTTAGCATCCATTTGAGCTATAGCAGTAGCCATATTAGCCTGAATTGTAGATTTTCCCTCTTTTGGACCGGAACTGGTGATAAGTAATGTTGTGCAGTCAGAATTTTTCTTTCGTGAAATTATGTTAGTACGCAAAATTCTGAATGCTTCGGCAGCAGAAGATTTTGGAGAATAATTTGTTATCAGTTTTGCATGGATCTGTTGATAGATTATTTCATACTCTTCTTTTTCAGAACCTTTTGCGGCATCAATTTTTTGTTCAAGATTATCAAGTTCAATGTCGTCAGCCTGAATAAGCGGTATTGTTCCCAGAACAGGCAATGATACATATTTACGGACATCATCAAAAGTTCTTATTTTTGAATCTATCGAGTGGATCAAAAGTGCAGCACCAACTCCAAGACCTAAGCCAAGTACAATTGCAATCATCATATTCATTTTTTTATTAGGCTTGATTGGTGCGTTAGGAATGCGTGCTTCTTCCACAATACGGATCTTACCGATCTTGGATTTTTCAGCGATCTTTGCTTCTTCATACTTTTCTATAAGCATTGTATATGTTTTTTCATTGATTCGATAATTACGTTCTAATCTGGCAAGCTGAATTTCGGTATCAGGAAGTAGTGACATTCGTTCATTATATTTTTCTACGGCTTTACGTAAACTAACGACTTTAGAAGATTTTATATTCTGTTCGATCTGAGCTGTAGAAATCTTTTCTATCAAACTTGAGCGAAACTTTAGTGGATCTGCTGATCCGGATTTCACCTGCAGAATTCTCTGTATTTCTTCATTCAGTTTTATTTTTGCACTTTCAATAGATTTGTTTAATACAATGAGTTCGGGATGATCGGGAGAATATTCAGATTTTGTGAGGAGGTTTATATATTGAGTTTGAAGTGTTACAGTCTCTTGTTTTAATTGTTCGAGAAGTGGGGAGGAAAGAACGGAATTAACATCAGAAAGAAAATCGTCTTGCTCGGTCAGTTCTTCTTTAAGAAAATTGAGATGATTATTTGCAACATCCAATTCTGTTTCTGCTTCAGATAAAATTGCAATAAGATCGGATGATTGCTCGATAAGTTTCTGAGTTTCTTCAGAAAGCATAGAAACACCATGTTCAATTTTATATGTTCTGAGTTCTTCTTCTGCTGAGCGTAATCTGCGGTCATGTTCATCAAGCTGATTTGCCAGGAATTCCTTGGCGTTCCTGAACTCAATTCTGGCATAATCGGTATCTTGCTGCATTAATGCATGTGCGGCGGCATTAGCAGCTTCTTTAGCTTCCAAAGGATTTGTTGATTCAAAATTTATTATGAGTATATCGGTTTCCCGCTCGGTATCAATCTCTAAATTTCCTTTCAAATATGATTCGGGAAGTCCTTCAATTTGTGATATTGGGAAATTCTTATATTCGTCGAGTCTGGATAGTATTTGATTTGTAATTTTCATTACAGGAAAGCTTTGTAATATCTGGATATGATTATTTATGGAAGAAGCTTTATTACTCATTGAGGCAAAAAGTAGATTACTTCCCATCTTTTCTTCCAGAAGTACTTTAGATGTCGCTTTATAAATTCTGGGTGCCTTTGCTGTATAGATAAATGATATAACAAAAATTGCTATGAAAATGGATGCTACTATCCACTTGAATCGGACGATTATATTTAAGTAATCGGTTAGTTTGATTTCTTGTTCTTCAAAATCCTCGTTGAATTTAACTTGATTGAATTGATCTTTCATATTACCTCATTATTTACTTAATATTTGAAATTGCTACATAAACACTTAATATTACAGCAATTTGAGAAAGCCAATTGACTGCTTTGGTAAATGCATAATATGTTGAACCGGAAACAATTACAGTATCTCCTGGTTTTAATATTGGAATTAATTCTGCTTGTCCGGTTTCCAAATATTCTTTCAGGTCAACACTTATCACTTTTTCACCTTCCATTGTAGAACGGATTATTCTAATTTTGGAAAGTTTTGCGTTTTCTGTAGGCCCACCGGCAGATGAGATCAACGTTAACAGATCTGTATCATCGGGAACAATATAAAGTCCAGGATTTCTAACCTGTCCCCAGATATAAGTTCTGATCTTGAGTTGCTCGGTTCCCGTAAGAGAACCGGAATATTGATATACAGCACCCGGATTATAACTGGAAATGCTGCCGCCTTCAATTTGAGCCCATGAACTCAAAGCCATTCCTACTATAATTATAATAAATATAGTTCTTCTCATTTATTCTCCTTGAAACTTTTTAATAATTTTTTTCATAGTATGAAGTCAAGATAATTTACTCGACTATGGAAAGTTCATATTCTACGGATTCCGCACCGGATTCCACAGTGTAATAATTTCCTTCGATCTGGATATCTTGAAAGGTTTCACCAAAGGCATCAACTCTCCATATCAGTACGGAATCTAAATCAACCGGAGGTCCTCCGTATTGAACACTGAAATTCCCTGTATCTAACGGTGTATTTTGCCAGATAAGTTCTCTATCTTCATTAAAGATCAGTAACCTGTATTGTATTGCACCAGAACTTGGTAGCCATTCAAAAACAACATTATAAATATTTTGAAATGAAGAATTATCAGATGGAGAGAGCAAAATAGGTTTATCTATCAATTTATACCCGGTTGTATCGGAAAGTGTCGAATTTCCTGCATCATCGATTGCTTCAATAAAATAGAAATAATTTTTATTTATCATTGAAGTTTTATCTATATAGTGGATTTGATCATCATAATCTACAATTTCGATGATCTGGGCAAAATTTAATGTATCGGAACAATAATCTTGAGCACTGAATCTGAATATATTTAGATAATCAATATCAGAATCTTCCAGCCGGAACCATTGTATCTTTATCCAATTACCTTCCATAACTGCGTCCATACCATTGTTTTCAAAATCAGTATCGAATGAATTATAATAATTTACACCAGAAATACTTGAATTCCCGCCATCTCCGGTATCACCAAGATGAGGAACTAATTGCGGCTTGCTGGGTGCTTGAGTATCAACTCCCAAACTTTCTTCCCCGGTGCATCCGAGTAATATCAATAATGGTATGATCATCAAAAAAAATCTCTTCATTTTGAACTCCCTGTTAGAAATTAACTCTCATTCCAACCCGATTTGTATTAGCTATATTATTGGTGAGAAATGCATAATCAACTGAAAAATCTTTATACTTTATTGTAAGACCAGTCGTAAAATTTGTATCATAATAACCCAACCGGAATTCAACCAGTTCCTTATATTTATATTCTAATCCGAAATGATGTACTGTATCGTAAATATAATCAATATCATGTGATAAGGTCAGGGTTGAATTGATAAATGAAAGCGGTTGAATTAATGCCATTCCCAGTTTGCTGTTCATCAATACCTCATCCTGATGATCAGAGTTATCGTCAACCACATCCCATGTAATATCGCTTCCTCCAATATCTTGAAAGTTTACTCCAAAAGTGAAATCTCCCAACCAATCTTTTTCAAAAAGAACCGACAGACTTGTTCTGGTTAAAAACGAAAAATCAAAACCGGTTCCATTTCCAATACTATCATCGATTTTACGTTTGATATATTTGATATTTCCACCAAAATAAAGTTCAAAGGGAACATCAAAAAAGAGCCAGCCGAGATTCAAATCATAATGGATATGTTTTGCAAAAGCAAATTGTATAAGATCGTCTGTACTGGTCATCCAATCATCTGGGTCTCCTGTTAAATTGTATTCATAATATGCTGATCGAAAACTGGAATTTCCCACTAGGTGTTCTTCCAGAAAAACAGGAATATCATCTATAGAAAGCCGGGTCCAATTAAAGCCGATTGTAACTTCATTAGGGAGAGGCTGGCAGAAACTGAAATTATCATAAGATGCAAGTCCATTGTATAGGAATGCTCTCATAATTCCAATTTCTGTTTTTCGCATTTGCGCAATACCGGATGCATTCCAATAAATTGCAGATCCGTCATCAGCAATTGCTGTAAATGCTTTCCCCATTCCGGAAGAACGGACTCCTGAGCCGATTACCATGAAATCACCGGCATATCTTCCTGCAAAAAGAGAGACTGATAAGAGCAATACAATTAGAATTATATTTATTTTTTTCATTATTATCACCTATTTTAATATTGCCATTTTCTGTGTTTTCTCAATTTTTTTGTTACCCTTAGTAGCAGTTATTCGATAGAAATAAACACCATTTGCCAAAAAATATCCGTCTTTATCACGGCAATCCCAACCGAGAGTTGTTCGTGGATATTCATGATATCCAACTGAAGCCGGAAGATCTTTGAATGTTTTTATTAATCTTCCGCTCACAGTATATATTTTTATGTTAACTTTGTCTGCATCGTCAGTAAGAACATAAGTGAATCTGGTTCTGCCTGAATTATTATAATTAACAGTGGCTGTTTTCACCGGATTTGGATAATTTGCGAAATTTAAAACATCAAATTTATCGTTTACGATGAATTCAATTTCCAGATTTTCCTCATTCCCATTTACATCATGACATTCCAAAGTAATATAATAAGTTCCTTTTTCCAGATTATTCAATTGGTATTTAAGAGGGATCTGATTAAGATTTCCGGGAGCAATAGTTATTGAATATTCATTACTTGAAATTTCTGTTACATTTGAGCCATCAGAAAGATGTAGGATTATATTGTTTTCAAAGATATCAATACCGTTAGCATCCATCAGGACAAAAGAGATTATTCCATCTTTTGAAATATACCCGCCATGTGTAAATTCCTGCCCAGGACTAGAATTTAATGTTTGTGTATATTCCTGCCCTTCAACGTTTGCTTCTATATAAGGTGGTTGATCATCGTTGTTTTGCAGAATGGAATAAACACCAATCCTATTTATTTCGTAAGTTACGGAATTTGCTACAGTGTCGGCTAAACCACCATACCTTATCCATTTGCTAAATTCACTTTCCCATCTGTAAATATTGAAATTCTCTTCCGTTTCCATAGCTTGCGTAAGAGAATCTGCCGGATCATAGTTGAAAGTAAGTGCGATAGTTTTATTGTTTTGGAAATGACCGATTGAGTCTGCCAGGCAGGATTCATCAAGAGTTCTAATTTCGTAACAGAATGAATCGGTCTGGTTTGCAGGTAGAATTTCATTAATATCCGGTTGATTTAAGGGATCTTCAGTAATAATGGAATTTATGTAGAAAATTGCAGGTTCGGCTAAGAAATCTTCGGGGAATTCACAAAGCAAATTATCATCCAGACTCGATGCGGAAACTGATGAACCGGAAGCTCCGACTTCAAACATATTTATTGAATAACTATCTGAATCGATCGTATTATTTGAGATATTGATTTCCGAAAAAGACTCTTCATTTTCATTAACTATAGCTCGGAAAGTTATCTCTCTATTCAAAAGAGGTATTGGAACATATTCCCATCTGTTTTCCAGAACACTAAGAGGTTCGATCTGAATGGTGGTTAATAATATTGGTAAATGTGTATTTGTATTATCGTATAATTTCAGATTGCAGGAACTTGCTTCTGTTGAACCGGAATTGCGAATAAGTATTTTTGCAGCGGGAGAATTTTCAAATTGGGAAAGTTCAAAATGTTCCATTACAAGATCGGGACCTGCAACAGTGATGGTCTCTATATTTGTGATTGTGGAATCACCAATAGCATCAAATATTTTAAAATGGAATCTGATTACATCACCCGCTGAATAGGCGGGGAGAGGTGTTTCCAATTCATATGTGTGATCTTCTATATTGATCATTTCAATTGTAGAATAGTCACTCTCCAGCACAAAAAAGATGTCTGCTAATCCATCCTCATCAAAGAAATCTGCCCTGATGTTTATCGGATCACCATCTTCAGGTGGGTCGGGGATAACTTCCAGATTAACCATTGCAGATTGTCCTACAGTAAAATTCGTGATACCTGTAACTTCACCATTATCACCGTAAGCGAATAATTTAACATATTGGGAATAAATGGGATTAACATTTTCCGGCACTATAAAATCAGAGACTGTAAGTGTATCATTTATCACGGGCATCTCGAAAGGATAATATTGATTAAGCGGAAGTTGAGAGTCATCTTCATCAAAAACCACAAATTTTCCATTGCTTATCTGCGATCCAACATAAGAACTCATTACTAAAGTATCACATTCTGCAAGATTGTATTTATTTAGAACAACTTGTTTCTGATCATATGGTAAGATAATTTGTATCATCGGGTCACCCAGAAGAGCACCGCCATGTATAAGGGCTACTTTTACTCCTTGAGTATGATATGAAGCAAATAACTTTGCTTTTGTAAAGTTTACGATTTCACCAATCGTAGGTACTTGCTTATCAAAGATAGCTTCGGTAAGATACTTGCTGAAAGAAAAATCACCATTGAGATAACCATATCCGGTAAAACCAATATGCCCGATCGCACCGTGGTTTGGACGTAAGATCAGCTCTTCTCCGATACAGGAACTTTGAGGTGTATTGAAAGCAGAACCATAACATGACAAGCTTGCTACAAAAGGAAGGTTTTCATTATTGAAAGTTGCAATATCTGCAATATTCAAAAGATTGTAATCTGCCCAGATATGACCACCTCCGTGACCCATGAATTGCAGGTAGATCGTACCATCGTTAATATTACTGATAAGATCGGTTGTATTTCCGGCATAAGAATTCGGAAGTCCGGTAGTATTGCAATAAACACGACTTACATTGTAATCATCAGGTATCCAGGTTGAACGGATTATTTCCGACTGATCGGCAAAAATGGCTCCCTCTCCCGGATTTCCACCGGCTGCAAGTGTAACATGGCTGTGCCAGAGATCTTCATAATTTGGTTGATCTATGTATTGAATTGTTTTGTTAACAACGTCTTCTATCTGATCCTCTTTCCAAATACTGATCCGACCAATCGCAACATCCGGAACCAAATCATTACCGACTATGCAGCCAAGCCAGTTATCACTGGCAATAGCACCCCATTTTTCAGCCCAGACATTCTTAAATGGGATAAGATTAAACTCACGGCTGGGACTGTTATCTCTTTCGTCGGTAATTCCATCTCCCATAAAAAGGACATGTGTAACTCCAGATCCGCTCCAGTTATTATAGGCATATTGAATAAAATCTTTAATTGACTGGGCGGAACGGATACCGTAGTTAAATTCATCAAAAATATCCTGAAGGCTCACTATTTTCACGATTTTGCCCTGTTCTTCCCATGTTTGTTTGAATTGCAATAAAGCTTCATTTTCTATAAAATCTGTTAATGTTATTACAATATATTTGGCAAAATTTGTTTGTGATTTCAAATTGGAAGGTATGTTCGGAAGAATTTTAACAGGCTGCATTTTCATTTCTTCGGTAACTGCAAAATATTCGGTATTATGATTGATCAGACTATCTTGAAATGATATTTTAAAAGGCGGAGCTCCATTTCCCAGAAATGATTCTACATGAACATTTTCAATAAAACTGGTTCCTAATTTATAAACCGAGACTTGATCGCTGGAAAAATTATTCAGTTCAAATTGGAATAACCCTAAGTCTTCATCTTGTGGCTCGGTAAATTTCATCTTATCCGTATCTGTTTTATACTCACGCCAATATGTTACATCAAAGTAATCAAGCATAACCTGCTGATTTTCGATGCCAGGTATTCCGGGCAGATTTACATACATATTATTTTCACCGTGGAATAAATAGCTATTCGATAAGGGATTATCAATATTATCAAACATCTGCTCAGCTTGACCATTCCATTCATGCTGATCGATCTGCGAGGAATTGATATTAATTTGTGCAGAGTGATTTATTTGTGAATAATTATCTTCATTAAAAGTAAGGCTAAAAAGACAGGCTTGTGCTGTAAATCTTTTTGTGGGACGCTGATCTGGATATTGAAGTTCGAATGGGTATATCTCTAATGAGGGAGAATATATCCTAGCCCAGAAATAGATATCCTCCCGGTAAAAGTAGTTTACATACGGCGGTCTAATCTGTGCTCCAAGATGATCTTTTGTATTCTGTTCCTCAAAATGAACGGTTTGCTGATATGATTCTGGAATTGTGAACTGACCGGCATTAATGTTTCCCAAACCGCCATTTTCAACTGCCATTCTGCTTCCGGGGTGATCTAATAATTTTAAGTAATATGGATTCTCCGATGTGTAATCATCGTAATAATGGTTTTCACCGTAATGAATATCTCCATAAAATTCAAAGTAATCTCCCGGATCAAAAGAACCGTCTGCAGCACCTGCAAAATGTATTGGAACCTGATTTCCCATACAGGAAAGCTCCAAATTTCGAGGGTCGATCTCATCCCAATCGAAAGCCAATTCATATTCAAGAGGAAAATCCAGATCTGCAAGAGTTTCCATAATATACTCATAACTTATTTTATAAATTCCTTCTTCAGCTATAATAATTCGAAGTTCATTTACATCATCACTTTCTCTCGGTGGAATATATCCGGATTTTTCTTTTTCTTTTCTCCAGTTTTTTGAAAATTCGTTATTCAGGAAAAAAGAATCAGCAATTTTATCAATAAAGTTTTCTCCCTGCGAAGAACTTCTGTTTTTGTCACCTAAAATATTAATGCGGAAAGTTAGTTCTTTGGTTATTATAAGCTCGTTATTTTTTGCTCTGTATTGAAAAGGATGCACATTGAATCCCATAAAATGTCTATCACCGATATAAGCAGGAGAACCTTTCTCAATAATATCGGCAGGATAAATTACAGAAGAATCATAAATATCTTTCTCCATGTAGAATTTATAATTAACTGTATTTTTGGAAGGTTCCATCTTTTCTACAGGATATATTTTGAAGTTTGGGATAGTTCTTTGTTTTTTGTTAATTACTTGGAAAGAAGTATCTCCATCAATTGGTAATCCAATTATCTCAGTGAAGAAAGGTAATGACGGATGTCCTTCTTCAACCGGATATGATGCATCAGAACATATTATTTTATTGAAAGAGCCTAATTTTGTTGAGATCACTTCCTTTTCAAATTCAGGAAGAACGAATTTCACGATCAATTCATTTTCGGTTTGACTAATGATTTCAAAATTTTCAGCAAAAATTAAGCTGGAAAGAATGATCAATATTATGACCAATAAAATTTTATGCATTCAAATCTCCATTTATATTTGAGTTAAAAACAAGTAACTATTGTTTTTTTGGCAAGAATTATATATTCTCTAAAAGCAGTTTAAATAAGATTAAAGCCGATTTTTTCCTGATATTTTCCCGATTTCCCGAGATGGACAGTTTTCTGCTTAATACCTTATCTTTAATGAAAACAGAAAGATATATCGTACCGACAGGTTTTTCGGGGGTTCCACCTGAGGGACCGGCAATACCGGTAATTGAAGCTGAAATATCTGTTCCAAAAATTGCTTTTGCGCCTTTTGCCATTTCTATCGCAGTCTCTTTGGATACTGCACCGAATTTACTTATTGTTTCCGATTTAACTTTAAGAACATTTATTTTTGCCTGGTTTGAATAACTTACAACTCCACCCATAAAATATTCGGATGCGCCGGAATTTGATGTGATCATTTCCTGTATCATCCCTCCTGTACAGGATTCTGCAAGTGAAAGTGAGAGTTTCTTATACAACAATTTTTCATGTAATTTCTGTGATATTGTGTGAATCTCATTTTCAAGATCATTTTCCAATTCAATTGGTTTGGGTCGCCATGATTTGAATCTACCATGTTGAACGTTTTGAGATCGTGGTTTATATTCTTTTGAGATTTGCTCTCTCTCTTCTCGTTGTTCACCTTTGGGTCTGCTCTCAACAATATCGATCTTGTGTTCTTTATATTCAACCATGTCACCGATCTTTACCATTGTATGCTTAAGTTTGTTAATTTCTCCATTAACTTTTACAAGTCCATCTTTTATGAAATGACGGATATCACTGTAATAATCACATACACCGGCTGCTTTTAGAAGTTTGAATAATTCTATTTCGTCGCCTTTATTGATATAAAAATTCATTAATATGCCTTCGCAAAAATTACGCGTTTTTTACTTTTTTTTCCGCAGTAAATACATTTGCCATTTTCTTCCGGTTCATCTATAGGAATGCAGCGGATCGTAACTTTCAGGTCATCCTTGATCTTTTCTTCACACTCAGAATTCCCACACCAATGGCTCATCACAAATCCACCATGTATTTCCGGATTGTTTTTGTTCTTTGGTGTAAAGAATTTATAGAATTCATCTTTATCATCAATATTTATCGTGTTCTCTTTACGGAATTTCAGAGCTTTATCAAAGATATTCTGCTGAATATTATCGAGAATATTTGTAAAATTATTGATGAAATCATCTACTTTCATTCCGGTTTTATCTTTCGCATCTTTATCTCTTCTTCCCATAAAAATGGAATTCTTCTCAATATCGCGTGGTCCGATCTCAAGTCTTATTGGAACACCTTTCTTGATCCATTCCCAGAGTTTTTCGCCGCCACGCATATCGCGGTCATCAATTTTGTATCGGATTTTTTCTTCGTTGTATCTCAACTTTTTTATTTTGGAAGTAAGATCATCAATGAAAGCCATAACTTTTGCATGTTCATTATCATTTCTATAAATAGGAACTATCACAACATGTAAAGGTGCTATTCTTGGTGGAAGTATTAAGCCGTCATCATCGCTGTGCGCCATGATAAGAGCGCCAATAAGCCTGGTAGAAACTCCCCATGAAGTAGTCCATGCGTATTCTTCTTTTCCATCTTTATTCTGAAATTTAATATTGGAAGCTTTCGCAAAATTTAATCCTAAGAAATGGGATGTACCGGATTGAAGAGCTTTTTTATCCTGCATCATTGCTTCGATCGAGAAGGTACTTATGGCACCGGGAAATCTTTCGGATTCGGTTTTTTCACCTTTTATTACCGGCATTGCAAGAAATTTTTCTGCGAACTCGGCATAAACATTTAACATTTTAAAAGTTTCTTCCAACGCATCTTTCTTAGTTTCGTGAGCGGTGTGTCCTTCCTGCCATAAGAATTCGGTTGTTCGCAAGAATAATCGAGTCCGCATTTCCCATCTTACAACATTAGCCCACTGATTTATTAGTAAAGGCAGATCCCTGTAAGAATTTATCCATTTACTAAATGATGCTCCAATAATAGTTTCGCTGGTTGGACGTACAATAAGTTCTTCAGCTAATTTTCCGGCAGGTTTCAATCCACCTTTTCCGTCATCTTCCAATCGAGTATGAGTGACAACAGCACATTCTTTAGCAAAACCTTCTACATGTTCAGCTTCTTTTTCAAAGAAACTTTTTGGAATAAAAAGCGGGAAGTAGGCATTAACATGTCCTGTATCTTTGAACATTGTATCTAAGTTCTTTTGAATATTTTCCCAAATTGCATATCCCCATGGTTTGATAACCATACATCCGCGGACATCGCTGTTTTCTGCCATATCGGCAGCTTTTACAACTTCCTGATACCAGCCCGGATAATCTTCATCTCTTCTTGGATTTATTGCCGTTCTTTTTTGTTTAGCCATTTATAAATATATCTCCTAATTATTTTTGTAAGAATGATGCCCTTTTGCTGCACCAAATATAACTGCTGTGAATAATGCAATTTTAAGTGATATGAGCCATGATAACTCTCCCGCTATTAATCCCTGTTTAACTGCACCTGGGAAGATGTCGGGTATTGTCCATGCCCATAAAATTTTTATAAGAAAAAGCATGAGCACAAATAGTAAGATCATAAACGAGATCACTCCCGGAATAATTGCTAAAAACCATTTTTTATTCATACTTATCCTCCTGTGAAGCATTGATTTTCTAAACTTTAAACTATGGTATCTTTGTCAAATCAAAAAAGTGCTTAACTTGAACTATCTTGACACTTAAGAGTATTATCAACAATTGGAAATTAATAGAAATGAAAATAATATCAGATTCTGTAAATTGAATCTGTCAGGGAATTATGAAAAAATTTGATGTAATTGTTGTCGGTGCCGGACATGCAGGAATAGAAGCAGCACTTGCCGCTGCCGGAATGGGTGCACGCACTCTTATCTTCGTGATCAAGATAGAGACTATCGGGCGGATGAGCTGTAATCCTTCCGTGGGCGGACCTGCTAAAGGACATCTTGCCAGAGAGATCGATGCGCTTGGTGGAGAGCTTGCCAGAGCAGCAGATATTACCGGTATTCAGTTCAGGATGCTGAACAGAAAAAAAGGACCGGCAGTCTGGGCGCCAAGATCGCAGAATGATCGGATGCAATACTCTGCTGTTATGTATCAAGCTTTAGAAAACCAGGATAATCTCGATATTGTTGAATCAATGATCGATGAGATAATTCTTGATACCGATGGCAAAACAGTGAAGGGAGTACGTTCCAACCTGGGAGAAGAATATTTTGCTCCCAAAGTAATTCTGGCAAATGGTACTTTTTTAAAAGGGATCGTTCATATTGGTAACATAAATATAAGTGCCGGCAGGGCAGGCGAACCTGCTTCAAATAAATTATCGGATTCACTAACAAAAATAGGATTGAAACTGGCAAGATTCAAAACAGGAACTCCACCGAGAATTGATTTGCGAACCGTGAACATGAATCAGGTCGAAGAACAGCCGGGAGATGAAAACCCGCAAGGATTCTCATACTACAGAGATATTACATTAAGGAATGATGTAAGCTGTTACCTTACTTTTACTAATCCTGAAACTCATAAAATAATTGAATCTAACCTTAAAAGATCTTCACTTTATGGTGGATATATAAGTGGAATTGGACCGAGATATTGTCCATCGATCGAAGACAAAGTAGTCAAATTTGCCGGAAAAGATCGTCATCATGTTTTCATAGAACCGGAAGGCGCAGATACATTTGAAGCTTATGTGAACGGAACATCCAATAGTCTTCCACCTGAAATTCAAAAGAAGATGATCCATTCCATTCCGGGTATGCACAATGCTTCCATAATCCGTTATGGTTATGCTATCGAATACGATTACGTAATCCCGGATGAGATAAAAGCTACCATGGAAACAAAAGTTGTATCGGGGTTATATCTGGCAGGACAGATCAATGGAACTTCCGGCTATGAAGAAGCAGCAGCTCAGGGGCTTGCAGCCGGTATAAATGCAGTTCTTGCCTTAGATAAAAAAGAGCCGATGATATTTGACAGATCACAATCGTATATCGGTGTTCTTCTGGATGATCTGGTTACAAAAGGAACAAATGAACCATACCGTCTTTTTACTTCTCGTGCTGAATACAGGTTGTTCCTACGTCAAGATAATGCAGATGAACGATTAATGCCGATCGGTTATAAATTGGGATTGGTGAGTGATGTGCGCTGGCAGAAATACAAAACAATGATAAAAATATTCAATAGGGAAATGAAATATTTGAAAGCAACTGCTTCTAATAAACATCCAAAACTTAAAGAGCCGATGAAGTATGAAAAAATTCTTAAACGTCCGGAAATATCATTTTCCGATCTTCCTAAATTTGGCTATAAAATCCCGGAAGATGTTACCGATGACATCCAAAATAAAATTTTATTAAATATAAAATATGAAGGTTATATTAAACGGCAAATGGCGGAAATTGATAAATTCGAGAAAATGGAACATTCCAAAATTCCAACCGATATCGATTATATGAAGATCGAATCGATTGCTTATGAAGCAAGAGAAAAACTGAATAAAATTAAACCAACTTCTTTGGGACAGGCATCCAGAATCCCGGGAGTAAATCATATTGACGTAACTTCACTGCTTGTATATTTGAAGAAGAATAAAAAAAAGAAGAGTAAAAAATGAAAAAAGTAATAATTCTGATTTTAACATTGTTGCTAATTGCCGGTTGCGCAACACATAATGAAATCTATCGGCAAAAGACGCAGGATCGATTTGAAATCCCTCCATTGCCAAAATGGGTTTATAACACACCTGCTGATTTTGTAGTTGGAATTTCCCAGAAAAGTATGAATCCTGATGAAATGCAGGAAGCTGCAAAACAAATGGCAGCAGTGATAGAGAGCAGAAATCATGCCTCTTATACGATAGATAAATATGCTGCTACTTCGAGTGATAATATTTTGAAATCAAACGTTACCGAATTCAAATTGAATGTAAGCTCTTCACCACAAAAGACAGAACAGATATATAATTCATTTAAGCTTGTGGATTCCATAGAAACACTTGGCTATTTTTTTGGGTTATTCTCTGCCATAGATTTGGAAGTAGAGGCTTCTTATAAAAAACCTTATATAATGAGGATACCAGAATACTTTGAGAAAGATAAATTGGAAATTTCTGATAATAAAATAATTTGTTTTAAAACTGTGAGTTCTTCTTCATTGATTCTTGCCTGGGAAAAAGCAACTGTAGAAGCGAGGTATGAAATTGCAAAATATCTTGAAAAAAAGGTTCAGTCAGCAATAATAAATACAGATGAGATTACTGAAAAAAGGATGGCTTTAGAAACTTCCGAAAAGCTTTCTCAAATGAAGTTAAGGAGAAGTTATATTACCACGGAATTGAAAGATAATTTAAGAATATTTAAAGTTTATCATGAAATGGAAATTTCAAAATAGTATTTATTTATAATGCAAAAAAAATAAATAAAACTGTCATCCTGTCCGTTCTCCGTAGTCCCGATTATCGGGACGAAGGACGAGAGTGTCCGACTACTGTCGGATGTATCGAAGGATAGATAAAATAGTAGGAATACAAAAAGTCGTTAAAATAATTAATTTATTTTTGTGTCTTTTCGTGTGTTTAGTGGGAGAAAGAGGATAATAAATGAAAGTAATTGCAATAATTCCAGCCAGATATGATTCAACACGTTTCCCGGGAAAGCCTTTGGCGAAATTAGGAAATAAATATATTATTCAACATGTTTATGAACAGGCGCAAAAAAGCGGTTTGTTCGCAGAGATTATTGTGGGAACGGATGATCAGCGTATTTTTGAAGCTGTTGATGGCTTTGATGGAAAGGTCGTTTTAACAAGCAGGCAGCATAAAAGCGGTACGGATCGTGTAGCAGAGGTTTGTGCTAAAATGCTTTGCTGCAATAATGCCGATGTTATCATTAACGTGCAGGGTGATGAGCCATTCATCACAGAAAAACCGCTCAGAAAGTTGATCGAAGCTTTTAATGACCGATCAGTACAAGTTGCATCTCTAATGCACGAGATAAATGCAGATATTCAAAACCCAAATGTGGTGAAAGTAGTTTGTGATGAAAATTATTATGCTCTTTATTTCTCGCGGTCACCAATTCCTTATGCACGAGCTTCTAAAGTTGTATATTATAAACATATTGGGGTTTATGCTTTCAGGAGAGAAATGCTGTTTGAATTTGTAAAATTACCGGAGAGTAAATTAGAAAAAATTGAAAAGCTTGAACAATTACGACTTCTGGAAAATGGATATAAGATCAAAATGGTACTTACTTCTTACAAAGGGATTGGAATCGATACACCACAGGATCTGGAAAAAGCGGAAAAATTGCTCACGGATACACACAGATAAACACGGATAAAAGAAAAATA
>JAUVLU010000024.1 GCA_030600585.1 Candidatus Cloacimonadota bacterium
GGAGTAGTAACCAAAGCTAATGGAATATCTCTTGAACCGAGTTTAGACACCATTTCTTCTTTATCCATATCTGTAAAAGCAACAGGTGTTTGGCGTTCTTTAGCACGTTCAGAAACAATGTTTATTCCTTCGATACCAATTGATTCAACAACAAGTTTAACATTAACAATTGCTGTTTCATTTTCTATAACTTCAACTTCCAGAGTTTTGGTACCGTAACCCATATAACGAATCTGAACATTAACAATACCCACAGGAACATCTGTTAATGTGAAAGTACCATTATCTTTTGTATAGGTACCCTGTTCAGTACCAATTAAAATAACTGCAGCGTTAGCAAGTGGCTGTCCGCTGTCTTCGATAGTAACCTGCCCGGCAATTTTTCCAACTTGCGCATACACCGGCAGAATCAACAAAACTGTAAGAATAACAAACAATACGATTTTTTTCATAACTTCCTCCTTGTAATAATTAATGCGACTATGCGAAAAAATTGGTTTGTACTTGTGAGATGTCAAGCTGAAAATAAAAATAATTACATTTATATTAATAATTTGGTAATCTATCGTTATTATGACTAAGAATTAATTCAATTTTATACCATGTAAATAATTACAAGAATGGCAATTAAGTATTCTATTTATTATTATTCAAATGCTCCCATAATTTTACTTCTTTTGTTTTCTCCGGAATTTGTCGAGTTCCGCCATAAAGAGTTTTTTCCCATTCACCATACATCGGATTTGGAAGAATGATAAATCTCTTACCGAATTCGTCTTTAAAATCTTCAATGGATGAAGATCTTTCTTCTATACTTTTTTTACGAAAAACATCTTCAAAATCGATCAAATTATCTCCAATAAACATAACAATAAAATGATCTTCTGCAACTTGAGCTCTTCTGATCCCTTTATTGGAAGAATCATCTTTAAGGAGAATGTGAGACTCTTCGGCTTGTGGAAAACCCAATATTTTAAGATTATTAAGTGTTCCTTCCATATGACGCAATTTTCTATTGGAAATGTAATAAATATCACAACCATTCTCATACGCATAATTAAGGAAATCTACCGAGCCCGGTATTGTTTTGGCTTGAGCACTTTTCACCCAATTATCAAAATCTCCATAATATTGTGCACCATCAACTATCATTCTTACCTGGAAAGCTGTATTATCTAAAACAGTTTCATCAGCATCCACTATTATTGCTCTTTTTTGTGTTCGGTGTATTTTTAGATCTTCATCCAAACGTAATTCGGCAATATTATATGCCTGATAAGCGAGAGCACGATATTCGGCTGATGTTGCCTGCCATAGAGTTGACATGATCAATGATTTACGTAATAATCCAATATCTTCTGCAAATGCTAAACAAGCCAATGTTGAAATGATAAGAATGATTATAACTTTTTTCATCTTAATCTCCTATTTTCTAAAAACCATCGTCATTCTGCTTGCCTGGTCGTAGCTTAGCGAAGACTGGACGTATCTTCCACGTTGCTCTCCTAAGGAAGAATAGACTAAACTAATTACTCTGCTTTATCCTGACTCTTCGTTAAGAGTAACTGCAAGAAGACTCCTCAGAGTGACGGGGTTGTATTGCTTTTAACATATCGTCATTCTGACGTATCTTCCACGTTGCTCTCCACTTTATCGTCATCCTGACGAGTCTCTCACGCTGTCCTCCATAGGAAGGATAGGCTAAAGCAATTACTATGGTTTATCATAACTCATTCAACTTTGCTAAAAAAAGAGATTCTTCGTGAGAAAAGACTTTGAAGAACTCCTCAGAAAGATAACACTTCTTCACTTTACAGAATCCTTAGTAAGAGCATCATAAATAATTTCAAAAATATATCCCACATGAATGCGGTTCGTAAAATCGATTTTTTCAACATTGATCTCAATTACTTTGCCTTTATGATAACCAAACCGGCAGACATCATTGGCATAAGTTCTATACCATCCGTTCAATGCATCTATATCGCTTCTGCTCCAGCCGCCTTCCACTTCCATTTCTCTTCCGCGTTGCCGGATGCGGCTCCAGGCAAGATCGGTTCTGCCTTTTAACACAATCAGAAGATCGGGAGAAGGAATTTCATTACATACCGATTTAAATTTTGCTGTTAATAGATCGAGTTCATCATGATCCAAAAATCCATCTTTATGGAATTGGTAACAGAAAACCAGCAGATCTTCCGGCAGTGATCTATCCATTACAAAACTTTCTTTTCCACCGGTTCCTTTTATTTGAAGTGCTTGTCTCATTTTTAGAAAATGAAGCTGAAGATCGTAGCAATATGTTTTTTTATCTTTCAAAAATTTCTCGAGAAGCGGATTTTCCTCAGGATTTTCATATAATCCGTTGATCTTTAAACTTCGCTGCATGATCGCAGTTAAGGTTGATTTACCCAAACCAACATTTCCTCCAACAGAAATAAGCCGTGGGTTTTCAAGTAAAAATCTTTCCAATTTAGCTTCAGCATCGATAGCTTTAAGAGTTGCAGCAGTTTCGGGTAAAGTTACCCATTTACTGATTCCCGGAGTTGTTACACGCAAATCGAGAGATCTTATTTTTTCAGCAATTTTATTGATAGTGATTCCTATATATTTGTCGATTGGTGTGTCCACATTTGCATTTATCACCAGCACCGGACAGGTAACGTGACGATTAATAAATTGATCGTAAAGCTGATTCAATTGTTCAAGATATTCTTTTGGAATTCCCGCTTCACTTTTTCTGCCGCGTTCTTTGATCCTTTCTAATAAAACCGGAACATCCGCTTTTAAGTAAACTATCAAATCCGGCTGTGTTATTTCTTGTGTCATCAGATCATAATTTCTCTGGTAAGCGAGGAATTCTTCTTCTGTCATGTTCCCCATTATCTTTTGCGCCATGCCGAAAATATGATAATCTTCTGCTAAAGTTCTATCTTCCAGAACGATTCCCTTTCTGTCTTCGATCTGACGCTGCCTGTCTAATCTGCCGTTGAAGAATTCGATCTGCGCCATAAAGGCGTTCCCAATGGGATCTTCATAGAATGCATCCAGCACCTTGGGATTGAATTTTTCTTGAAATGCATAAACTTTTTCATCACCAATTTTATTGGGAATTGTTGAAAGCAATATTTTGCTATATGGTTCTTTGCTTGCTGCATCTACTAATGTAGATTTTCCAACACCGATATTTCCTACGATTCCAATTCTTAAATGTTCCATTTTACTCCTAATTATGCAAACTCAAAAAAAACTTTATGTTTTCCTCTAACAAAAAAATAATAACCAGCGAAAAACACTAAAAGACACTAAAAGAGAAATTCAATAAATAGAAATACAAAAATCATAATGAATCATATTTTCCTGTGTAAATCTGCGTTGAATTTATTTATTCAAAAAGCTCAAATTCATCCAAGCTGCGGAAATATTTTTCGATTAGGATATATGTAAATGGGATCGTTACGAGAAGTCCCAATCCGGCAAATGCAGCGCCAATAACATTCATCACAAAAAGTCTGAAAACAACAAAGAATTGTTGCCAGCGTGTTTCTGCACTTGCCTTGCAGCATACGATCACAGCTTTAATTGCATTCATGTTTTTCCTTGTAATAAGAAGAACCGCCGGAAAAGTTATCGTTATCCAATAAAGTACTAAAATAAATCTAACCGGATGTAAGATCGGATCTATTGTAATTCCCAAAATATAACCTGTGCAAAGTATTTTTAAAATTAAGAAATAAAGGATATTCACAAAGACCAGAAGAAAGAATCTTGGATAGTATTTTAGAGCTTTAAAATACATTGAAATTTTAAAAGGATTATCGGTAAAATCCTCTTTGAATCCAAACGGGATCAATGTAAAGGGAACCAAAATCAGCAGCATGAGATTAGTAAAAATATAATGATCTATCTTAAAACTCTCTGCCATATCTTTACTGAAGAATATTCCTAAACCGATAAGCAAAAATGATGTGAGAATAATAAAAATTGAAAATGAATAATATTGAGATTTGACAGGTTTGAACTTTTCCCAAACTTCTTGATAATTTGCTTTTGCAGAAAGCTGTTTGGAAAGAGCATCGGTTGGATGACCACACTTTTTGCAGAAAATGGCATGTTCATTAAGTTCCGTATTGCACCTGACATCAATTTTTCTGCCGTTTTTTGTTTTTTCTTTTCTCATACCTTTACATTTCATAAATTTCCTCATCTCTTATTTATTTCAGCTATGAAAATTCTGAGCAGCACTCATTTTGTCAATTATTAAAGTTCTTTACAAATTTATCGCTCAAAATTTATTCGAGGTTGCTTTGAATGCAAGATAAGGAGGAGTTATGTATAAACTGAATGTAACCTCGAATTTCTCATCGGCTCACAAACTGGATGGATACGAAGGTTTATGTAAGAACCTTCATGGTCACAATTGGAAAGTACGTATTGGAATTTTGTGCGAAAAAATTGATAATATTGGAATGACAATAGATTTCGGCGAAGTAAAAAAGTATTTGAATGAAATAATGATGATGCTCGATCATACCTATTTGAACGAATTAGAATATTTTAAAGATTTAAATCCAACTTCAGAAAACATTGCAAAATTTATTTATCATGAAATGAAGAAACGCATTAAAGCTCCGGATTGTAATATTGCCGATGTAGAAGTTTGGGAATCTGATATAACTTCGATGGTTTATTTCGAGGAATAGCCGATATTGCCACTGACTTACACAGACTGAAAAATGACTAAAGAAAAGCAACGAACAAAAACACATAAAAATAGGAGAGTAAGGAGATGAGTTATATTTTACATCAGACAAAATTATTTACATTGTTACTGATCAATTAATTAGAAGAGTTTATGAGAATAGTGAGGACGTTACTGAAACAATTAAGTCTTCAGAAAAAAATAATCATTGCTAATTTAGAAATAAAATCATGCCTATATGTGTTAATTCGTTGTTAAGATATATGAAATAAAAAGTCAGTGTTTTGTCAGTGCAAGTCTCGTGGCAAAAAAAGGAGTGAAATGAGAATTGTAGAATCTAAGTTTGTTAAAAGTGCAGTAAAACCTAAAGATTATTATCCTACAGCTTTTGCGGAAATTGCTTTTGCAGGAAAATCTAATGTAGGAAAATCAACTCTGATAAATACTCTGCTAAATCGAAAAGGGATTGCCAAAGTTAGTAATAAACCCGGTAAAACACGATTGATCAATTTCTTTGAGATCAGATTCAAAATTGATAAAAAAGATCTGGATGGATTTTTCAGCTTTGTCGATCTGCCGGGTTATGGATATGCAAAAGTAAGTAAAAATCAGCGTGACTCCTGGAAAAAAATGATCATGACTTTTTTTGAAAACAGACATCAATTAAGAGGTGTTGTCGTGTTGGTTGATATCAGGCATAAAGCTGACCCCAAAGATATTGTTATGATACAGATGCTTCAAACGATTAATATTCCGTTCATGATAGCTGCTACAAAATCTGATAAGATCCCGAAATCTAAAGCACAGGCTGCAATAATAAAATTGAAGAGCGGATTGAATTTGGGTGATCGGCAAATATTCGCCTGTTCATCATTAAAGAAAAGAGGAATCGATAACATTTTGAGCTGGATCACAGATCGTGTTATTGATTTTAATTGACAGCTTAATTAATTAAACGTGTTTTCACTCTATTAATATAAAGGTTGAATTATGTTGGAAAAAATAAGAACGCCTAAAGATGTGAAGAAACTCTCTATTGCACAGTTGCAGGAATTGGCAAAAGATGTAAGAAAGAGAATAATTCAGGTAACAGCAAAAACCGGTGGTCATGTTGCTCCAAGTTTAGGCGCAACAGATATTGCGGTTGCATTATTAAAGATGTTCGATCCGCTTGAAGACAGGATAATATGGGATGTTGGGCATCAATCTTACGCATATAAAATACTTACGGAAAGAAATGAACAATTTGATACACTACGTCAATTTAACGGATTAAGCGGATTCAATAATATCTTTGAAAGCAAGTATGATGCCTTTGGAGTTGGTCATGCCAGCACTTCTATTTCAGCCGCACTTGGTATAACTGTAGCCAAAGATATGAAAGGTAAAAACGGTCGTACTATTGCAATTATTGGCGATGGCGCTCTTGCGGGAGGGATGTCTTTTGAAGCCTTGAATCATGCAGGGCATCTCCAAAAAGATATGATCGTGATCTTGAATGATAATAATTTTTCTATCTCTAAAAGTGTCGGTGCTCTTCAAGCACATTTAACTAATATGCTGGTAAGCCGACCATATAACGTAACAAAAAACCTGATATGGGATTTTGTTCAACATATTCCTAACCGCATACGCAGAAGAATTATTCTAAGTGCGCGTACTTTAGAAGAGAATATGATAAACACACTTGCACCAAATATAATCTTTGAAGATCTTGGATTCAAATATCTTGGACCCATCGATGGACATGATATTCTAAGAATGATAAGAATATTCAATAATATCAAGAATAACCTTAGCGGACCTATCTTCGTTCATATTGTAACACAGAAAGGAAAAGGTTATGAACATGCCGAAGATGATGCTTCACGATTTCACGGGCTGGGACCTTATGAAATAGAAACCGGAAAGTGTAAGAAAAAGAAAGCTGAAACATACTCCAAAGTTTTTGGAAACACATTATGCAGAATAGCTGAAAAAAATAAAGATATTGTAGCTATAACAGCAGCGATGGCAGATGGTACCGGTCTTTCCGATTTTGCAGAGAAATTCCCCGATCAATTTTTTGATGTCGGCATAGCAGAACAACATGCTGTAACTTTTGCCGGTGGACTTGCTGTACAGGGGATCAAGCCGTTTGTGGCAATCTATTCTACTTTCCTGCAAAGAGCATTTGATCAGGTTATTCATGATATTGCCTTGCAAAAATTGCCCGTTGTATTCTGCCTTGATCGGGCAGGATTAGTTGGAGATGATGGAGCAACACATCATGGAATTTTTGATCTTTCTTATCTTAATTTGATTCCCGATCTAATAATCCTTATTCCTGTCAATGCCGAGGAATTATCTGCTATGCTTGAATTTGCTGCAGATTATAAAGAAGGACCGATTGTAATTCGTTATCCGCGCGGCAATGCTGTTTATATAGAAAACAAGATCGAACCTATTGAAATTGGGAAAAGCATTATTGTTCACGAGGGAAAAGATATTGCAATTATTGGTGTTGGAAAAGCTATGGAAGATGCAGAAATTATATATCGAGAACTGAAGGATAAACTTCCCGGCATCGATCCATATCTTATTAATCCGCGTTTTCTTAAACCTCTCGATACTAACTTATTAACAAAACTTGAGAAGAAAATCCATACGATAATTACTGTTGAAGATAATGCGCTGATCGGTGGTTTCGGCAGTATGATGAAATCCTATTTTTCCAATTCAGATGTAAATGTTTATTCCTTTGGTATCCCTGATGAATTCATTACTCATGGAACAATAGATCAATTAAAAAATATGATGGGAATATCGGCTGAAAAAATAACAAAAGAAATCATCTCTATCTTAAAATAAAATTCAATGGAATACTCTCACGATACAATTTCTGCAATTTCCACACCACTTGGAATTGGCGGAATATCCATTATCAGGGTAAGTGGAAACGATGCAATAAATGTGGTTTCCAAAATATTTACAAGCAAAATAGACCTTAAAGATCAATCTTCACATAAAGCTGTTTTTGGACGCATATTGGATTCTGGGAAACTTGTGGATGAAGTAATTGTAACAATTTTTAAAGCACCACACAGTTACACCGGTGAGAATGTTGTAGAGATTTCCTGTCATGGAAGCACTTTTATTACAAATCAAATTTTAACAATATTGTTGCGCAAAACTAGGTTAGCCGAACCCGGAGAATTTACCCAACGTGCATTCCTGAATGATAAGATCGGGCTTACACAAGCAGAAGCTGTTGGTGATATGTTAACCGCAAAAACAAGAATATCACATCTTGCAGCTCTTCAACAATATGAAGGAAGACTGCGTCATCGAATTGAAAAGCTTTTAGTACAATTAACAGATTTTCGCACTCAACTTGAACTTGAAATTGACTTTTTAGAACAGGATCTGGATGAACTTGATAACAACAATTTAATTAATGGACTCACCGCCCTGAATGAGGAACTTACAAAACTTGCCAAAACAGGAGAAGAAGGTCTCATTATAAAAGATGGATTAAAGGTTAGTTTGGTTGGAGCGCCAAATGTAGGAAAATCCAGTATTTTCAATTCATTTTTGGAAACTGAACGGGCAATAGTAACGCCGATTCCGGGAACTACACGTGATTATCTCGAAGAGGTTATTTCTCTTAATGGATATCTCGTTCGTATCTTTGATACTGCCGGTTTGCGGAAATCAACCGATCAAATTGAAAAGATCGGTATTAAACGTTCTTATGAAATTATTGAGGATTCGCATAAAATAATCTTTGTTATAGATGGTAAAGAAAACAAAAAAGAATACGATATTCTTACTAAACTTGTAGATAAAAATAAAATAATAAAAGTTCTGAATAAATCTGATAAATTTGAAAAAATTGAACTTCAAACATTTAAGAAAAAAGGATATATTATCTGTTCAACTTTAGAAAGTTCAGGGCTTTCTGAACTCAAAAATTCTCTGTTACACAATATTGAAATTTCTGAAGAAGAATTGCATTCGGGAATTCTTACAAATGCCCGGCAAATAGCTGCTGTAATTAAAGCTGCACGATCCGTAAGCAAAGCTTTGGAATCCATTAGAAATGGTATGGGATATGAATTCACTGCATTCGATCTGAAAGAAGCTAGTACTGCTCTCGAAGAGATCATCGGTAAAGTTACTTCAGACGATATTTTAAATAATATTTTCGCAAATTTCTGTATTGGGAAATAATGCAAAAAAATGAAACCACTAATTAACACAAATTATCACGAAAAGATGGCTCACGGATAAACACAGATAAGCACAGATAAATATGGTTTTGCCATTCTCGTGAAAATGGAAATTCATGAACCTCATAGATGAATTTGAAACAACTGCAAAGCAGTTTAACGTGATTATCCACAAATGCAAACTGTGGTAGAATGAGATAGTGAATTCAAAGAACCGCAACGTGGTTCAACTATTCAAATCGTAGATTTCTGTTTGAATAATTCAACCCTTTTCAGGGTTGAGAGATAAGCTTAGACTACAACTGCCAGCTATGCAGGCAGATATTTAAATTAAATCCCTTCAGGATTTTATTCTTATATTTTTCAATTATTTACTTGCAAATTAGATACATATAAATCAAATGGGATTGAAGAAAATACTGGAGGGAAAATGCCAAAACTTACATTTTATGGTGCAACCGGCACAGTAACCGGTTCGCGTTTTCATTTGGAAATCGATGGTAAGAATCTGCTGATAGATTGTGGTATGTTTCAAGGACCAAAAGCAATACGTTTAAAAAACTGGGAGGTTTTCCCAATTCCTCCATCTACATTCGATTATGTGCTTCTCACCCACGCTCATATCGATCACAGTGGTTATCTGCCTAAATTTGTACGGGAAGGTTTTAACGGAAAAATAATCTGTACTCATGCCACAGCAGAACTGTGTAAAATAATGCTGAAAGACAGTGCTCACATTCAGGAAGAAGATGCCAAATGGGCTAATAAAAAAGGCTTTTCCAAACACTCACCGGCAATGCCGTTATATACAACCGAAGATGCGATAAAGACCTTGAATTTATTTCATCCGCTCCATTATGGTGATTTCTTTAAACTCTCCGAAAATACCCGCATCAAATTCCATGATTCAGGTCATATACTTGGTTCTGCACTTATCGACATTAAAACCATAACAGCAGATAAATCACGAAAAATTCTGTTCAGCGGTGATTTGGGACGTCCTGAAATTCCGGTTTTGAATGAACCCAACCAGGTTTATAATGTAGATTATCTAATTTTGGAATCTACTTACGGTTTGCGTACACACAATTCCTCTGATCCAATTTCCGACCTTGTAGAAGTGATAAACAGAAGCATGAAAAGAGGTGGTGCACTGGTAATTCCGGCTTTCAGTGTGGGTAGAACGCAGACATTGCTTTACCTGTTGCGGTTGTTGGAAGAAGAAGGTAAAATTCCTTCCTACCCGATTTTCGTGGATTCTCCCATGGCAATTGAAGCACTTAATATTTTCAAAGATCATATCAAGGATTTTGATCTTTATGCCCGTATGCAGAAGATGCAGGGTAAGAAGATATTCCAACCAAAAGACCTGTACATCTGTCGCTCCAGAGAAGAATCGATGAGTATTAATAAGCACCGATCCGGCGTTATCATCATTTCTGCCAGCGGCATGGTGACCGGTGGCAGAATTTTACATCACATGGCTCAACGATTGCCTGATCCCAAAAACACTGTTTTGCTTATGGGCTATCAAGCCGAAGGAACACGAGGTAGAACAATACAAGAGAAAAAAGAAACGGTCAAAATTCATGGTAAACAAGTTCCGATAAATGCGCAAATAGAAATGATCGATGGTTTCTCAGGACATGCCGATTACAATGAAATGCTGGCTTGGCTCATGCCGTTCAATAAAGCACCAAAACAGGTTTTTATGGTTCACGGCGAAACAAAAGCCAGCCAATCGATGGCAGAAAAAATAAAGAAAACTTACGGATGGAATGTTACAATCCCTCAGTTTGGTGATAGTTTTGAATTGGAATAGTAAAAATGAAACCACAAACTTGTACGCATTAGGCGTATTGGCACAAATTGGCACGAAAAGATTGCTCACGGATGAACACCAGCCTTCGTCAAGACTTCGGCTTGGCAAGCAGATAAGCACAGATAAAAAATGTTCGTTTAGCCTGAACAAATGAATTAGTAAATTCCGGTTCGTAAATTTACGGACCGCAAATTTGCGAACTGAAATTAAATTGGGAAAAATTATAAAAATGGAGAATAATATGGAATTAACTAACAAACAAAAAGCAAAATTAAAATCGATGGCACAACACCTCGATGCTATTGTAAGAATCGGTGATAAAGGTGTAACGCCGACTGTTATCGGCAGTTTGAATGAAGCCTTGAAAGCACGGGAATTAGTAAAGATCTCAGTCGCTCACTCCGATAGAAATATACGCAAAGAATTAATTGCGGAACTGGCAGAAGCCTCTGATGCTACGCTCGTAAATATTATCGGGAAAACAGCGTTATATTTTAAAGTAAATCCGGAAAATCCGATTGTATCAAAAACATTATGAGCCAAAAAGAAATTATCCACTGATGGACACCAGCCTTCGTCAAGACTTCAGTCTTCTCCGGCAAATGCCGGATACGCCCAGACAAGTCGGCTTGGCAAGCAGATAAGCACAGATGAAAACAATGAAAGCTATTTCGATAATTGAAAATTTCAAGATTGGACTCAGAATTGCAGATTAAAAATAATTCAATGAAAGAATCCGATCTTTTTGAACCTGTAAAAAACTATTTGGAAGCAAACGGCTACAAAGTTCGCGCTGAAGTAAAAGATTGCGATATCACTGCCGTCAAAGGTGATGAACTTATTATTATCGAGTTGAAACTAAGTGCGAATTTGCAGCTTTTTATTCAAGCAACTGACAGGCAGCGCATAACCGATTCTGTGTATGTGGCAATTCCAAAACCTTCTATAAGATCAAAAAAACACTGGAAAGGAATTCGACATATTCTCCGCCGTCTGGAGATAGGTCTCATCTTCGTCGATGTAGATAATCCAATTAACCCTGTTGAGATTGTTTTTCACCCGATCGAGTTCCAAAGAAAGAAAATTTCCAAACGAAAAAAAACAATTATACAAGAAGTTGAAAATCGGTCACAAAATCTGAATATCGGTGGTTCCAACCGGAAAAAGATAGTTACTGCCTACAGAGAAAATGCGATTCAGATTGCAGTTTATTTAAAAGAAATTGGTGCAACGTCTCCAAAAAATTTAAGAAAATATGATTCCGGCAAAAAAACTCTTTCCATTTTATACAGTAATTTTTATGGTTGGTATCAAAGAATTGATCGTGGAATTTATGATATAACAGCAAAAGGAAAGAGCGAGCTAAAGAAATTCCCGGGATTAGTTAAAAAATATGAGAAATATCTGAAGGAAAGAAGTAACTGATGAGAGAATTATTCAACACAGAGAAACAGAGGTCACAGAGAACACAGTAAAAACATACAATTCTGTTCTTAGTGACTTTGTGTACTCCAAAGGCGTATAAATCTTTGTGGCAATAGGATGTGAAATGAAGAAATATATCGGAGCAATCGATCAGGGAACCACAAGCACCAGATTTATTCTGTTCGATCACAAAAGCAATGTCGCAGCTTCCCACCAGATCGAACATAAACAGGTTTTCCCAAAAGCAGGCTGGGTGGAACACGATCCACTTGAAATTTGGCAGAACACAAAAAAAGTAATAAAAGCAACTTTGCAGAAAGCAGAAATATCCGATGATCAAATTGCTGCTATCGGTATCACGAATCAGCGGGAAACTACAGTTATTTGGAATAGAAAAACCGGAAAACCTTATCACAATGCTATCGTTTGGCAAGACACACGCACAGATAATATTTGCAGAACTCTTGAAAATAAAGAAGAATTACTCAAAGAAAAAACCGGACTTCCGCTCGCAACATATTTTTCCGGTCCAAAAATAAAATGGCTTCTTAATAATGTGAAAGGACTCCGCAAAGCTGCAGAAAGCGGAGATGCAATATTTGGGAATATGGATAGCTGGATCATCTGGAATCTTACCGGTGGAAAACATATAACCGATGTAACAAATGCCAGCCGAACAATGTTGATGAACCTCAAGACACTCGATTGGGATGATGAACTCTTAGAAATACTTGATATTCCAAGAAAAATGCTGCCGGAAATTTGCTCTTCCTCAGAAATTTATGGAAAAACAAAAACCGGATTCGAGAATGAAATCCCGATTTCTGGAATTCTCGGTGATCAACAAGCTGCTCTTTTCGGACAGACTTGCTTTCAAAAATGTAATGTAAAAAACACTTATGGCACCGGCTGTTTTATGCTTCTGAATACCGGAAATGAAATAGTGCATTCCAAAAATGGTTTATTAACAACTGTCGGTTACCAAATAAAAGATCAAAAACCGGTTTATGCTTTGGAAGGTTCGGTAGCGATTGCAGGTTCGTTAATTCAATGGATTCGTGACAATTTTAGTTTGATAAAAGAATCTCACGAGATCGATGATCTTGCCGAAAAAGCAGCAGATAATGGCGGTGTTTATTTTGTTCCGGCTTTTTCGGGACTTTTTGCACCGCATTGGAATTCGGGAGCGCGCGGAACAATTATCGGGCTTACTCATTTTGTAAATAAATCGCATCTTGCTCGTGCTGTTTTGGAAGCTACTGCCTTCCAAACTCGTGATGTATTTGAAGCGATGCAGAAAGATTCCGGTTTGAACATCAAAGAGTTAAAAGTAGATGGCGGGATGACTGCAAGTAATTTACTGATGCAGTTTCAGGCTGATATTTTAAATGCTTCGGTGATCCTGCCGAATGTTGCTGAAACTACTGCGCTTGGTGCTGCCTATGTTGCCGGACTTGCAGTTGGTTTCTGGAAAAGCACAAATGAATTACAAAAAAACTGGAAAGAAAAACAAAAATGGAACTCGAAAATGACAGAAAATAAAAGAAATAAATTATATGGTCAATGGCAGAAAGCGGTAAACCGTTCACTTGATTGGGAATAAACCTTGATTCTCTGGTTACCAAACCCCAGCTTAATAATCAAAAAAAATATCCAAACTGGAACAGTGAAATAAATAATAAAGATTTCACGTCCTAAAGGTTTGGATACAAGATAAATAATTTGGAGGAATAATTATGGATCTCACAAAATATCATCAACCATTCTCAAATGTTACAGAAAGTGAAGTTGGCATTCTCGTTATTCACGGTATCACCTCGACTACATCTTCAATGGAATATCTTGCCAAACAATTTGCAGATGCAGGTTATAATGTGGAATTACCCGGACTTACCGGACACGGCACAAAATGGCAGGATATGAATTCTGTAAAATACACCGATTGGATTGAAGACCTTGAAAAAGCATTGAAAAAGTTACAGGAAAGATGTTCCAAAATATTTCTGTGTGGATTGTCTTTGGGAGGTGGATTGGCTCTATTTATGGCTGGTAAACATCCTGAACTTAATGGTGTGATCTTGATCAATCACGCAGCTAAATTCACACATCCAAAATTCTGGTTCGTTCCTCTTTTAAGGAAGATCATTCCATCTACTCCTGCTGTCGCTTCCGATATTAAAGACCCTAATTCCAAAGAAATAGCTTATGACAGAACGCCTACGAACGGCGTTTATGAAATGCTTAAAATGCTGAAAGAAATGCGAAAAATGCTGCCTGACATAAAACAGCCTGTGATTATTTTTAAATCGTTGGAAGATCACGTGGTTCCCAAAACAAGCGTTACCTATACAATGAAAAATATTGGCTCGAAAAACAAGGAATTGATCTGGCTGAAAAATTCCTATCACGTTGCACCGCTTGATTATGATAAAGAATTGATTGCAGAAAAAAGTATTGAATTTATTAATGAACACTAAGGAGATTTTATGGAAATGTTTATTTTTTTGTATTTTATTTTAATTTTCTTATTTGTAACCTTGATAGTCTCGGTTATGCGCAGCTCTAAAAAGTTATTAACCAAAAAACCAAAAAATCTATTGCGATTAACTTCATCGAAAAATCCTCAAGTGATCATCAAAGCTATCATTAAATTTGCTGCTGATAAAAAATATGAGATAGATCACTTCGATGCTGATGAAGGGAAAATAATCTTGAGTAAACCACTCGGATTATTTAGTAATGGTTTCTTCTTTCCAATTTACATTACTCAGGAAAATGAAAATACTTTAATCGAAATCAGTATTGTAAGTAAAGCTATTCAAATCGGTCCTATCCCAAAACGCACTCTGGAAAGATGTTACCACGGCATTAAAGCTTATATATTTTGTGCTGAGAATGATTAAATATATTTGCAATGTATAAAAAATGTCCGACCATTGTTACAGAGTGGTGTAAAAATAGTCCGACCATTATTACAGTGTAGTGTAAAAATAGTTTGACTATTATTACAGTATTTAAGTTTTTTTTCAATTGATGGTTGAAATAATAAGAATGTTTTGGCGGGGTATTTGGTGTGAAAGAAAAATTTAGCAACGAACCTGTCTTTTGTGAATCGGCTTTGCAAAGCAAAACGATGTTTTTCTGCACTACGCCAAGGCAGGCAAAACTAAAAAAATCAATAGCCCAGTCCTTTTTAACCCGTTAAATTTTTTACTTCTATTTAACTGGGTCAGGGCTGGAAGATTTATTGAAGTTTTTCCTTACGAAGCGAAAGCTTAGTAAAAAAAGGTATAATTCTTTGTGCCTTTGTGGCAAAAAAAATAGGGGAATTAAAAAAATGTTAAACAAAATCGACCCGACTAAAACGATTGCGTGGATGAATTTGGAAGAGCACTTTCAGAGAATGAAGAATGTTCAAATGAAAAACATATTTAACCAGGATAAAAAACGATTCCACAAATTCTCTCTTATTTTTGAGGACATTCTCGTAGATTTTTCTAAAAACATCATCACCAAGGAAACGCTTTCGCTTTTGATAAAATTAGCTGAGGAAATAGATTTGAAAGCTGCTGTTAATGATATGTTCTCCGGCGTAAAGATCAATGAAACAGAAGATCGTGCGGTTTTACACACAGCTCTCAGAAATCGTTCCAAAAAACCTGTGCTTTTTGATGGTAAAGATGTAATGCCCGATGTAAATAAAGTTCTTAAGCAGATGAAAGAATTTTCTGATAAGATCATATCCGGTAAGTGGAAAGGATTCACAGGAAAGGCTATCACGGATATTGTAAACATTGGAATTGGCGGCTCTGATCTGGGTCCGCTTATGGTAACCGAAGCTCTGAAATCTTACAAAAAAATAAACATAGATTCGCATTTTGTTTCCAATATCGATGGAACTCATGTTGTGGAAACCTTGAAGAAACTAAATCCAGAAACTACCCTTTTTATAATCGCTTCCAAGACATTTACAACGCAGGAAACGATGACAAATGCGCACACAGCAAAAAAATGGTTTTTAATGACTTCTAAAAAAGAAGAAAATATTCGCCGGCATTTCGCAGCAATTTCTACAAATGAAAAAGCAGTCAAAAAGTTTGGTATCGATCCTGAAAATATGTTCGCCTTTTGGGATTGGGTAGGCGGGAGATATTCACTTTGGAGTGCTGTCGGTCTTTCTATTGCCTGCTCTGTAGGATTTGAAAATTTTACTGAATTGCTGGAAGGCGCTTATGCGATGGACATGCATTTCAAAAAGAATTCCTTTGATAAAAATATTCCTGTCATTCTCGCTTTTATCGGTATTTGGTACAATAATTTCTTCGGTGCGGAAACAGAGGCGATACTACCTTATGATCAATATCTTAATAGATTTCCGGCTTACTTTCAGCAGGGAAATATGGAAAGTAACGGAAAAGATATAGATCGTGCCGGCAATAAAGTAAATTATCAAACCGGTCCGATAATTTGGGGTGAGCCGGGAACTAACGGACAGCACGCATTTTATCAACTTATCCATCAGGGAACCAAAATGATTCCTTGCGATTTTCTTGCTCCGGCAATTTCCCACAATCCTGTTGGAAATCATCATCAGAAACTGCTTTCAAATTTCTTCGCGCAAACTGAAGCTTTAATGAACGGCAAGACAGAAAAAGAAGCAATCTCCGAATTGAAAAAAGAAGATAAAACAGAGGAGCAAATTAAAAAACTTCTTCCTTACAAAGTTTTTATAGGAAATAAACCGACAAATTCAATTCTTTTCAAGCAATTAACTCCCCGAACTTTGGGAAGCCTCATTGCAATGTATGAACACAAAATATTTACACAGGGTATTATTTGGAATATTTTCAGCTTTGATCAATGGGGTGTGGAACTGGGAAAACAGCTTGCTAAAAAGATTCTCCCTGAACTGAATTCTTCGAACCCGACAATTTCCCACGATGTTTCAACCAATAATTTAATTAATAAATACAAGAAAATGAGAGGATCGCTTTCCACAGTAGAAATATTGAATTTAGATCAGATAATTTCTCCATTTATCCACACGGAGTCTGATTGGGACCCGATGAATCTTACAGATTTACATTATAAGATTTTAAAAACTTGTTCGCTCCAAGAAATATCCACCAAACAAATTGCTGAAAGACTGGGTCGAAAAGGAAAATCAGGAAACTTCAAACGTGCAATTACTTTGCTTAGAACATACAAACTTATTACATATAAATTCCCGAATAAACCCGGAAGTTCTTATCAAAAACATAAGATAACAAAATTGGGACTAAATACGATTCAACTAATTGAAACGATTGAACATAAAATAATGGATCATGTTCAGATTATTAAGGGTGATATAACAAAACTTGAAGTAGATGCTATCGTAAATGCCGCAAATACGACTCTTCTTGGCGGCGGCGGTGTGGATGGCGCTATACATAATGCAGCCGGCAAAGAACTTCTGAGAGAATGTAGAAAACTGGGAGGCTGCGCGACCGGAAATGCCAAGATCACAAAAGGCTATAATCTTCCTGCAAAATATGTGATCCATACTGTCGGGCCTGTTTGGCATGGCGGAAAAACTAAAGAGAATGATCTGCTAATTAGCTGTTATCAAAATTCATTAGAACTTGCCAGACAAAACGGGGTCAACTCGATTGCATTTCCGGCGATCAGTTGTGGCGTTTATAGATTCCCAATAGAAAGAGCTGCAAGAATTGCAGTTAAAGAAGTTCAAAAATATATGAAAGAATACCCCTCGATAAAGAAAGTTATTTTTACCTGTTTTAATGATGAAATCTATCAAACTTATCAGAAGATATTGAATGATGAGTTTGAATAATCATGAAATTAGTAAAAACCAAAGACGCTTCATACACAGCTTTCAACAAAGTTTTCGATGAGCATTATCACACTGTTTCGGGTGCAATTGAAGAAGCATTTGAAAAACACGTAAATGCACTGGGAATAGAAAATGGAATGCACATTCTTGATTTCTGTTTTGGACTGGGATATAATTCCATCGCTGCTTGCAAAGATCACAAAAACCTGCAAATAATCGGTTTGGAAAATGACATAAAAATAATGGAAGCAATGAAGAATATTGAAATTCCGGATATATTAAAAACCGAATTTGCCCCTTTTAGAAATATTGCAGAAAATCTGGATATTACAGACAATAACAATAACAGAATCCAAATATTAATTGGAGACGCATTACAAAAGATCGATGAACTTCCTGAATTTTTTTTCGATAGAGTTTTTTTCGATCCGTTCTCACCTAAAAAACAACCTGAAATGTGGAGTGAAGAGATCTTCCAAAAAATATATGATAAAATGAAAAGTGGTGCAAAACTGAGCACTTACAGTTGTGCAATACAAATCAGAAAAAATATGATCTCAGCCGGATTCAAGGTAATAGACGGTCCGATAGTGGGTAGAAGAAGTCCGGCAACGATTGGGGTTAAATAAAGCCAATACGCAAAATTAACAAATAATTTGCGTATTTGATGTGTTGCTCCCCTTGGGAAGGGGAGATGCCGAAGGCAGAGGGGTTTGTTATAATAATCGATACAGGATTTTGAAATATAATACTGGTTATTTTCAAATTTAGAAACCCCCTTGATCCCCCTTACAAAGGGGGACAAAAAATTTAATTGGAGTTCAAATGATTTTTTCAAGATTGTTGGCAATACTCATTATCGGCGGCGGCTACCTGATCTGGAATGAGATTTTCAAAGCATTCCCACTCAGAAAAGAATATAAACAGAAAGCGATCTTTGCCTGGTTTTTCGCTTTCTTGATCATTATCGGTCAATTGTATTATATCTGGTTTATATTTTCACGTCTTTTTACTTATGGAGATTCATTATTTGTTTTTTTCCTTGTCATCAGGATAACAATTTCTGCTTTAATCCTATTGTTGTTATGGAAAAAATATAGAGGATAAATAAAATGTTAGAAAGAATTATAGATCCGGCTAATGTACCGGAAGAAAAAGATTTTGATAGAACGCTGCGTCCGAAATCGCTGGATGAATTTGTCGGACAGGAACAGATCAAAGAAATATTAGATATTTCTATCCAAGCTGCTAAACTGCGTAAAGAACCACTCGACCATATCCTGTTTTACGGTCCCCCGGGGCTTGGGAAAACTACACTTGCTCATATAATTTCAAATGAACTTGATGTGGAAGTAAAGGTGAGTTCCGGTCCTGTTCTGGAAAAAGCTCCCGATCTGGCGGGGATATTGACCAATCTGCAGAGAAACGATGTCTTTTTCATCGATGAAATTCACCGGCTGAATCACGTAGTAGAAGAATATATGTATCCTGCCATAGAAGATTTTGAAATGGAGATCATTATCGACAGCGGTCCGGCAGCACGTTCACTTTCCATTGATATTGAACCTTTCACACTTATCGGCGCAACTACACGGGCAGGATTATTAACATCTCCACTGCGAGCTCGTTTCGGTTTAACATTGCGTCTGGATTATTACGATGTTAAAAGTATCGAACATATTATTAAACGTTCAGCCGGTTTATTAAATATTCCTCTGGAAGATGCTGGCACCAAAGAGATAGCCCGTCGCAGCCGCGGAACTCCACGTGTGGCAAACCGTCTTCTCCGCCGTGTCCGGGATTACGCTCAAATAAAGGGTGATGGCATTATCACAAAAGAAATAGCAATAAAAGCACTTAAAATGTTGAACGTTGATTTTGCCGGACTGGATGATATGGATAAACGCCTTTTAAGATTATTAATAGAAAATTACAATGGCGGACCTGTCGGACTAAAAACACTAGCAGTTGCTTTGGGAGAAGATACCGGAACTGTGGAAGAAATTTACGAGCCTTATCTTATCCAACAGGGATTTTTAGATAGAACACCTCAAGGCAGAAAAGCAACCATGAAAACATATAAACATTTTAATATGAAACCAACTCAAGCGCAGATGAGTGTGTTTGATGTTGTGGATGAGTAGATTGCCACAGACTTGCAATGATAAAAAACATGATAGGAAAAAATGAAATCAATTTTGGATTGTATAAAAGTAAATTGAATGAAAATGGAGAAATTAAATGGATAAAAACGAAGAGCTAATTTCATTCTGCGGATTATATTGTGGTGAATGTCCCAATTATACCGGCAAGATCGCTGATCTGGCAAGGGATCTGAGAAAAGAATTACGAAGCGTTAGATTTGAAAAAACTGCTGATGTGCTTTCTAAAATTTCTTTTTTCAGTATGTTCAAGGACTACAAACAATGTTATGATGTTCTTGGTGGTATGGTAAAACTTCGTTGTAATCATGCCTGCAAAGACGGTGGTGGTAATCCCTTCTGTAAAATTAGAAAATGCTGCCGGAAAAAGGAACTTGCAGGATGCTGGCTCTGTCCTGAATTTGAGATTTGTGAAAAATTAGCTGAGTTAAAAGCAAATCATGGCGTGGCTCACATCAAAAATTTACGAAAGATCAAAAGAAACGGGATCGATGGATTTCTTGGTGGGCAAAAACACTGGTATGTAAAACCAAAATCTGAATAGCTCTCAATAATAGTTATTGCAAGAGCGCAGATGAGTTTGTTTGAAATAGTAGAGGAATAAAAGATGGAAAAAATTGGTATCATTATTTGTGACCGCTATCGTCGTTGTGCCGGTGGAAAATGTTTCAGATCATTGCAGAAAAGGGAAGGTGCTTTTGCCCGTTATAAAGATATGGATGTAGAACTTGTAGGCTATACCTCCTGTGATGGCTGTCCGGGTGGTAACATTGAATATGCTGTAGATGAAATGATGAAAAACAATGTAACAAAAATCCATTTGGCAACAGGGCTTATCGTGGGTTATCCACCTTGCCCGTATATTAAAGATTTCACTAATTTTATCGAAACCAAATATGGTTTGGAAGTTGTGTGCGGCACTCATCCAATTCCGCAGAAATACTTTTTAATGCATGAGAAGTTGGGAACTTGGCACAGCCCTAAATGGCAGAAGATCATCCAGCCAACTTTAGTGGATGAAGAGTTGAGATTGGAGTATGATTAGAGTGTTCCCAAGACAAACTTGGGAACAAGAGTTTTGATTTTTATCCGTGCCTATCTGCTTGCCAATCCGAATTCTTGGTGAAGGTTGGTGCAGATCAGTGGTTAAATCCTCCAAAACTTGACGAAAAGTAATAGATAAATTTTTTAAACTCCTTAAGTGGGTGATTAGCTCAGTTGGTTAGAGTGCTACGTTGACATCGTAGAGGTCACAGGTTCGAATCCCGTATCACCCACCATTCTTCGCTCACTCGTAAAACTCGTGAGCTTCGAATGGCGAGCCGATATAAGATTAAAGGTTATTATTAATGATAAAATTCAAAAAGAATGAATACAATATAGGGAGATAAAAATATGAGGTTTCTCAATTTGATGATCACAATTATTATAATCTTTGGGATTTCAACTCTTTTTGCAAATGATGTACAAAAGATATACGAAGAGCTTGAAAATCTTTCGCTATTAAATGATAAAGTAGCAGAAGTAAACAATTTTTCGTTCAGCCGAGATGTTGCAAATTTCCATTTAGACAATGGTAAATTATACTTGCTCTCACCGGTTAACGGCAAATCGATTGCAGCTATTTTTAAGGGTGAGGGAACTGTTAGCATTACTCCCCCAACTAATATTAGTAGAGAAAGACTCTATTCTAAATTTCAAGTTGAATCTTATAATAATTCATTTGATTTGTTATTTTTAGTTTTCACAGACAGTACTTTATCTGAGTTTTACCAAAAACTAGATTTTAGTAATGAATGGATAAATCCAAAATTTCAAGTCAACATAAAGAACTGCATGAAGTATTTATATGACCATAAAGACAACGATTATAATTCGGCTCTCCTGCAAACCATACTTAATAATGAACAAGATGGATACTTCTATGCGCATCTAACTAAAGGTATTCTTAACAAAAACGCAGTTTTCTTTGAATTCAATCCAAACCGAACAGAAGAAGTTTCTTTAGCTGTACGTTATAAAAAAGGAACACATCTAGATCATTATCGCAAAATAATATGTATGTTCCATTGCCAAGAAGATTATCTTTCCGGTGTAGATCTATCGTTTGAGAAGAAAGATGAAATCTATGTTGATAAATACACAATTGATGCAACAATTACTAACAGGATGAAATTCTCTGCAACTTGTACATTGGAATTTCATGGTTTAAAGAATTCTGGAAAATGGATAGAGTTGGCATTATTCGATAAGCTAAGGATCAATTCCATAATAACTGACAATGGGGACACCTTGAGTTTTTTTAAGGAAGATGAAAGTTCTGTTTTGTGGGTAGAATTATCTGAAAAATTAACCAAAAGCGAGTCATATACGATCAATATTAACTATGATGGTGATTTAATTTATCAGGGTGGAAAAATTGTAAAAATTCGCAGTTTTAATTTCTGGTATCCTCAATATTCAACGTATAACCTTAAACATTTTGATATAACATTTCATTATCCATCTAATTATGATCTTATTAGTGTAGGTAAAAAGGTGTCTGAAGAAAAGCTCAAAAAGGTTAAAACAGCTCGATGGGTAACTAAATATCCTGTAAATTTTGCTCCATTTAATATGGGTAAGTTTAAGAATGAAGAATTTAATAATCCTTCTATACCGACTCTTTCGCTTCACTTGAATAAAAACCTGAATGATGCAAAAGCAGATGTTGCTAACAGTATAGCATTTTATCAAGCTGTTTATGGAAAATGTAAATTTGATACACTTACCGTAACCGAGATTCCTCAATTTCTTTCCGGTCAGGCATATCCCGGATTGATCAATTTCTATTCGGATGATTTTATTACAGATGCAGTTTATAAAGTTTATTTTGATATTGATATTAATAAAACCGATTTTGTTCAATTAAGATCACATGAAGTTGCTCATCAGTGGTGGGGTTGCGGAATTGGAAGCAGATCATACCATGATAAATGGCTGTTTGAAGGTTTGGCAGAATTCAGCAGTATCTGGTTTATTCAGACATCGTTGAATGATACAAAAAAGTACTTTGAATTCTTAACCAAATGGCGTAATAAAATAATCAAAGAACACAAACTAACTAAAAATAAGGATGAATCTGAGTGTCCATTGTGGCTTGGTTCGAGAGCTCCAAACTATATTAACTATTATAAAGGTGGTTGGGTTTTTCATATGTTGCGCAATCTTATGATTGATCTTAAAACCTATGATGAATCAAGATTTAAAACAATGATGCAGGATTTCTACAATACTTATAAAAATTCCACAGCAACTACGGAAGATTTTAAGAAAATCGTGGAAAAACACATGAGAACAGATATGACATGGTTTTTTGACCAATGGGTTTATGGTAATGAAATTCCAAAATATAAATTTGATTATGATATTGTAAAAAAAGATGATGGAAAATATTATGCCGAATGCAATATTGAGCAGAAAAATGTAAGTGAAAACTTCAAAAGTTATATCCCCATTGAAATTGATTTTGGCAATAATCAGAAAGCAAGAATCCGAACATTGGTGGAAGGCTCGGGGAAAGTATTTGAACTTCCTCTCCCACAAAAACCTAAAAAGATTCTTTTTAATATTTTAGATTCTATCTTGTGTGAGGATTAATAATTAGGATTATTCGAATCCCGTATCGGTTCATAATTATTTTATTTTATAGCTGATTTTTTGATTTATCCTTTTTATTAATCCAATAATTATAATTAAGACCGAACTCAAAATCAAAATCCATTTTAACGATGAAAAAAAACTGGTTATCCATGCAACAATAATTAATTTTTGTGGATATTTATAAAGCAGTGTCACGATTCCAAAGTTTTCAAGATAATCTGTAATTAGTATTAGAAAAGGGAATAATGCTATTCTCTGACGTTTATAAATATAAAATATAATAAAACTTAATAGTGAAGAATAAACTATCGGATATATTAGATCAATGGTAAGCTCTCCGATAATGTATGATTTTCTTATAGCTTCTCCGTAATTTTCAATTAATTGATAAGCTTTTTGTGGAGTGTAAGCAAATTGCAAATCTAATAATTTTACATTTTGCCCTTTTAGAAAAAAATTAGGAAATAACACCAATTTGAATAATAGAAGCATTCCAAATAAGAATAATATGCTTTTGCCGTTTGCGTTTTTTTGTATAAAATTTTTATTCATAATTTTTCCCTTTCGTTCAAAAGACACTTTTATTAATTATTGAAAGAATCTATGTCAAATGTTTTTTGTTTTCGTTGTGAATAAAACCCTGAAAAAGTTTCTTTCAAGTATTCTTGTATTCGACTCTTTCAGGGTTAATAAATAAACAAATAAATTAAGGAGCAACCCTGAAAATGTTAAGTATGATGAAGTTTTTAAATTATGCCAAAAACAAAAAAATCTTTACGATAAATATACTCTTCTAAGAGTGGTTTTTATAAAAATTTAGCTGGAGTATTGTTATGAAAGAGCTTGGCAAAATAATCGTGATCGGTTCCGGAAATTGGGGAACTACGCTGGCAATGATATTTTCCGAAAGGAATAAAATTTATTTATGGACGATAAACGAGCAGGAAGCAACAGAGATCAATAAAATCCGCGAATCACAATTCCTGCCTGATATTAAATTACCTGATAATATTATCGTTGAGAAAAAATTTTCCAGACAGATAGAGAAAAACGATATCGTCATCACTGCTGTTCCTTCCCGCTTTATTGAAGATCTTACAGACGAATTTATCGCACATAAAATCGAAGAATTTATTGTTGTGAATGCTTCTAAAGGAGTTGAGCATACAACGCTTAAAACAGTTTGGGAAACCGTAATGGCAAAATTACCAAAGGTGCAATTCGCAAATCTGGCAGGACCTACAATTGCACGCGAGCTTGCGGAAGGATTACCAGCCAAAGCGATACTTGCAGCACGTGATGTCGCACTTCTATTCCAATTACAACAAAAACTTAAAAACGAACTTTTAACATTTGAATTCAGTAGAGACGTAAAGGGAGTAGAGCTTGCATCCGCCTTAAAAGGGCTTATTGCCATAGCTGTTGGAATGGCTGACGGAGTAGGTTTTAAAACAAATGTTTTCGGGATAATCATGACTTACGGAGTTGATGAATTTGTTACGATCATGAAATTTCTGGGTGTTTACCATAAAACAGCTTACAGCATCGCCGGAATTGGAGATTTGATAACAACCTGTATTTCCGAAAACAGCAGAAATAGAAAGTTCGGTAAACTTCTCGGACAAGGATATTCCACAAAAGATGCATTGAAAGAAGTAGGTATGGTTGTAGAGGGAGTTTCCATGGCAAAAACAATTAATAAACTTGCTAAATTCAACCTTTCCATCCCACTCATTTCCTGTGTTACACGCATCATTTTTGATGATGTGAAAGATGTAAGGAAAGAACTTCTGGATACACTGAATTCAATATCGGGTTAGAAAGCTAATAGAAATATTATATGGTCAATTCCCCTCTATTAGAGGGGTGCGGCTTCAGCCGCGGGGTGTGTATTATTGCGGAAGGTTGAATAGAATCTGTGAAAAAAACTTTCCGGATATTATTTGAAAGAATTTCTTTTAGGAATCTTCGGAAAGGCATGAATAACAACCTTCGCAATGGTCACTGAACCTTGCGAATGGTTTAAATTTCCGTCCGAAACTTTGCAAGAAAAGTTTATTCTTTCGTATTTTTTGCGTGTTTCGCGGGATGAAAAAGGAGAAAATATGATCACAAGATATATTGCAGTTTTTCTTTATGCTGTTATGATCATAGCAATTGGAATTAAAGGTTCACGAAAAACAAAATCGTTTGATGATTTCGCTCTGGGCGGCGGAAAGGTTGGACCGTGGATGACAGCTTTTTCTTATGGAACAGCTTATTTTTCTGCAGTATTATTCATCGGTTTTGCAGGTAAGATCGGCTGGGCTTTTGGTCTTTCCGGTTTATGGATAGCTCTGGGAAATACGATAATCGGTGTGTTTGGAGTTTGGTATCTTCTGGGTAATAGGGTCAAACAGGAAACGACAAAATATAATGTACACACAATGCCCGAATATCTTGAAGCAAGATACGATAGTTCCTTTCTAAAAATATTTACCTCAGCAGCTATATTCATTTTCTTTATACCATATACTGCCGCTGTATTTATGGGACTCAGCTATCTTTTTGAAGTTACATTCAATATGCCATATACTTATGTTCTGCTCTTCATGGGAGTTTTCACAGGAATTTATCTTGTGCTCGGCGGCTATAAATCTATGGCAATGATCGATGTAATATTTGGAATGATCATGACCGTTGGCGTTTTCATCCTATTGGGATTTACAATTCACAAAGGCGGAGGACTGCCGAATATTTTTGAAAGCCTCAGGAATATAAACCCTAAACTTGCTGCTCCCGTTGGACCTCCGGGATTCATACCATTAGCATCTCTTGTGTTCCTAACCAGTGTTGCGCCATTTGCCATGCCGCAATTATTGCAAAAATTCTACGCAATTAAAGATCAAAGATCAATTAAAATTGGAATGTTTGCATCTACTGCTTTTGCCTTTATCGTAACCGGTGTCGCTTATTTCACCGGTGCATTATCCAGAATTTTTCTTACGCCGGAAAACAATCCAACAGCATTTTTAAATGGTAAACCTGTTTTTGATGCAATCATGCCTGAACTTCTAATAACAGTTATTCCATCCGCACTCACAGTTATAATTCTGCTTCTTATTCTGTCTGCTTCGATGTCAACCTTAGCAGCATTAGTTCTTATTTCAAGTTCATCTATTACTAAAGATATTTATAAAGGATTTGTAAATAGGAAAGCTACAGACAAACAACTTACTTCTCTGGTGAGAATCGGCAGTGTGTTTTTCATAATACTTTCCATGATGCTGGCTTTCCTTAAACCTGCTGTGATCGTAACGATCCTCTCAATATCATGGGGAGCTATTGCCTCTGTTTTTCTGGGACCTTTCATTTGGGGATTATTCAATAAGAAAATTACCCGCATGGGAGCGATTGCCGGTTCTGTTGGTGGATTGACAATTTGCATTATTCTGTTTGTTGTGTGGGGAGCTAAAATGGTGCCGCAAGCTGGTAGTGTGGGAATGCTGGCATCACTGGCATTGGTTCCGGTCTTTAGTTTATTTGGTAAAAAAGTAGTGGGTCACGAGTCCTCTCGTAATTTGTTATCAGCAAAACTTGTAATTTGCCGTCAGAGAACTGACGGACTACAGCGATAAATTCACCCTGAAAGAGTCAACTGCAAGAATACTTGAAAGAAACTTTTTCAGGGTAGTAAAATAAATTACCTTTTTTTAATTAAAATGATTGACTTCACTAATTAATTTAATATTTTCTGATTTATAAAAATTGTAACAAAGGTTTTAATGAACAGGAGAAAAAATGAAAAAGTTTATATCCTTGATAATTGTACTGTTATTGTTTACACAAGTTTTTGGAATTGGTGAGTTTGCCTGTACTTTTACTATGATCAATCCTTCAGCTACAGATGTTGCTTTTGGTTTAGATTCCGGCACAGCAAACATTTGGAATACCAACCCATTGAGTGTATGGAGCAATCCCGCCAAACTTGGCTATCATAACGGTCTTGCTTATGGGTATTCACATGATCCTCGGTTTGAAAATGCATATTGGATTGATTTTGATATGTACCATCAATCATCATATATAAGTTATGGTTGGAACGGTATTGGAATTCTGCTTCCCGCTCCAAGTGCAAAAAACCGTTGGGGAACTGTAATGAGTTATGGAGAACAAGAATGGTTGGATGAATTTGGTAATGTTATAGAAACTTTTGAATCTTATGATGCCTGCTCAAAATTTGCTTTGGGTATCAACACTCTGGAATTTGTATCTAATTTTATTAATAATGAAAGTTTTCGTTCCCTGCAATATTATGGAGATATTTCTATTGGGTATAATTATGATAATATTATTAGTAAATTAGTTCCTGAGGGAACCGGTGCTCTTCCACCAGGCGTGACAGGGGCTGGAGAAATACATTCATCAGGAGAAGGTTATATCTGTCGAATCAGTCCTTTCAATAAAATTAATGCTGCTGACAAATTTTATCGGTTAGATCTAACTGCTGGAATATATTATTTAAATGATGAAAGAACAGAAATTTCTTATATAAACGAATCGCAATTAGATCCCATGCCCTATGGAACTCGAACTGCTTTTTCCGGTAAGTTTTCAATTAACTTAAATCTTATACCGGAAATGGAGAATGATAATATAAGATTTTTTACTAACAACCTGTTTTCGATATATTATAGTCAGGATAATGCTCAGTATGGTGAAAAAGAAGAGTCTAATCCAAGCGTTTGGGGAGAAGGAATCGAGATTGCGTTTTTTGATATTTTTTATATTCGAAAAGGACAATATGTTGACCGGGCAGGAGAAGTGATCGGAGATACAGATGGTTTTGGTGTCAATTTGAATTATAAAGATATTATACAATTCCAGTATAATAAAGTAAGATTCCCCGGTGGAGAACTTCAATATAGGCAGGAAAAAACTGATTATTTGATTAAAATTGATTTCCTGAAAGCTTATGGTTTATTCAAAAGCTAATTTTGGCTTATCTTGGAAAAATAATTAGTAGATCACGAGTCCTCTCGTGATTTGTTGTCAGCAAAACTTGTGATTTGCCGTCAGCAAAACTCGTGATTTGCCGTCAGAGGACTGACGGACTACAGCGAAAAATCCACCCTGAAAGAGTCAACTGCAAGAATACTTGAAAGAAACTTTTTCAGGGTCAAATACTTTTCTTTGCGTCTTAGCATTTTTGCAGGTATACAAAGTATACAAAAAGTACGATTGTGAACTTTGTGTCTCTGTGTCTTTGTGGCTAAACCCTCAGTTCTTCCTTATTCTCCAACACAAATTCAACTTCTACAATTGCCAGCGGTAAATTATGTTCAATAAACTGTAATTTAGCAAAATCCTTTTCGGTCGTCAGCAGGAGGTCGATCTTTCCAAGTTTCATATCAGCTATTATTTGTTTGATGATTTCTCGATTCTTGAAATCGTAATGATCAGGGAAACGGAAGTGTTTTTCGAAATGTAATCCGGCGTTATTGATAGTATTTTCAAACGATGCAGGCAAACCAATACCGGAAAGCAGAGCCAGTTTTCCAACGGATTGAATTTTATTTCCGTCTTTATCGGAGAAACATTTGATGCGATATTCACCTCGTAAAATAGGTTTATTATATTTTTGGATTTGAACAGGAATTTCTCCTTTTCCGTTGAATACAATGTAATCGGAATACTTAAGAGCGGAAAGTGGTTCACGCAGGATTCCGGAAGGCAAAACAAATCCGTTACCAATTCCACCTATAGCATTGAAAATAATAAAATCCAAATCGTGCTGAACTTTGAGATGCTGAAATGAATCATCAAGAATAATGTATTCCAAATCAGGATATTTATTTTCCAGTATTTGAATTGATCTTTTGCGATCTCTACCTGTAATTACGGGAACTCCAGATAATTTAGATGCCAGCAAAAAAGCCTCGTCTCCGGCATCTTTGGCAAAGTTAAATATTTCATTTTCGTCAGAGATCAATTTATTTTCGTTTTCAAATTTTCCTTTATACCCGCGATGTGAAACTGCAACTTTTTTACTTTGCTTTTGCAGATATTTTGCCAAAAAAATAGTTACCGGAGTTTTACCGCTGCCGCCACTCACGATATTCCCCACACTGATTATTTTACAACGTGATCTAAACCCTTTGGAATGCAATCTTCTACGAAAGATCAAAATTAAAGAATAAATAATTGATACCGGCAAAAGCAAATAAGATAGCAAAGATTTTTTATAAAAATTATTTTCTATTAAATTTTGCATTTTTTACCATACATAAGAAATATAAATGTTGCTGAGAAACCACTTATATCCAATATCCATACTTAATCTCAAATAAGAATTTTCTACCAATTGAAAACTATAGCCAAAACCTGCTGATAAATTTGGAACAAAACCATCAATTGCATCATCCGAATATGGAACTAATCCGGTAAAGTACACATAGTCAATTCCTGCAGTAAGTTGAGTGAAATAGCCTTTCCGTGTTCCACTCCAAAAATAGTTGTAGGTTACAGCGGCTCCATACGTTTTTAATGCCGTTGAATAAAATCCATGAACGTAAAATTTATATTCAGTCCAATGTTGTTCTTTATTCTGTTTTGTAGTGATAAATCCTAAACAAATTCGGGGAGAAATAAGAGGACTGAGGGCAACATATTTTTGATTGAATTTGAATTTGATACTATCGTTTGAGACTGGAGTTTTAGTTTGAGCATAAAGGAAATTCCAAACTAATATGAAAGACAATATCAAAATAATTTTTATGCTTTTTCCCATATCTTACCACACATAAGAAATATAAATATTACTGATCAAAATCTTTAAACCAGCATCGGCAGAAAGCCTGAAATAATGGCCATTATTCAACTTCCAGCTATACCCGCACCCAATTGCTAAATCAGGAAAAACTAACCAATCAGGATCAGAAATACCTGAATTACCTCCAGGATCAAGAGGAAGATCAATATAAATAGCTTCAAAACCAACATTGAAAAACCAATTAAATCCACTGTAATCGGCTTTAGTAAAATACGCACTTTTAAATTTTGCTCCCCAGAGATTAATTTTGTAAAAATCTTTAGTTTCAGTTGTAAAAAAAACATGCGGTATTAAATCAGCATGAAGAATTAGTGTTCCTTCTTGATAGACGTTCTTAAGTTTCAGACGTTGAGATAATCCAATACCAACATCTGCGACGACAACAGGAGAAATATAAAATTCAAATTTAAAGTTTTCCCAATCTTTTCCCGCCATATCCATCTTCTCTTTAATAGTAGGTTCGTCTGCCAAAAGTGAAACCGAGATGAGAAGAAACAGTAAAGTAATTAACGTGATTTTCATTTTTCTCAAAATTCTATTCCTTTTCTGGCTTCCACGCCAAGCACAAAATAATGTTTAATCTCTTTCATTTCGGTAACCAATGAAGCGCGATGCAATACTTCATTCTTGGCATATCTGCCGGTCATGATGATTTCCGTATCGGTGTCCATTTCCATCAGTTCGATCTGTTTTTGCAGAGGCAGTAATTTCCATTTTACCGCCACATTTATTTCATCGATAACAATTATGTCATATTTATTGGAAGCAATAGTTTCTTTGCATTTATTGTAAGCTTTTTCAGCTTCTTCAAAATCTATTTTATCAGGACTTTCCGGATTTACAAGTTGTGCAGTTCCGAATTGGAAAATATCCAGTCCTTCCTGTTTGGATAAGAATTTGATCTCTCCGTATTCAAAGTTCTTTTTCATGAATTGGATCAGGCATACTTTCTTTTCCTGTCCCAGCGCGCGGATGATCAACCCCAAAGCGGCAGTAGTTTTGCCTTTTCCATTTCCCGTGTAAATTTGTATCATGATCTCCTCTAATTACATCTAACTAACAGAATATTTTTTTATTGTTCCATTTATTGTTATCTATAATATTAATGTCAACTATCTTGTTATGTTCTATCGATATTTATCACTGTAATTGGTTAAAATCAAAATTCAATTGACATTAGAGTTCCTTTTTAAAACATAGAATCGAAATTTGAAGGAAATGGTATGAAAAAGAAATTTGATTTTGGACCTTATTTATATATTTTACCGGCAGCTATAATCATTATTGTTTTCCGTCTGGTACCTATCATTTTATCGTTCATCGTCAGTTTTTACGATTGGACAATAACCGGTCCCGGAGAATTCATCGGATTTGAAAATTATATTATGATGTTTCATGATGGTGAATTCTGGCAATCGATGCTGAACACGTTTTATTTGGTGATTTTCGTTGTTCCAATAAGTTTAGTACTTTCTCTTGTTTTTGCAAATTTCTTAAATGGAATTGAAAAATTGAAAAGCCTTTTTCGTTCTATATATTTTATTCCAACCGTAACCTCGATGGTTGCTATTTCTATTGTTTGGAAGATCATCTTCAATCAGCAGACCGGACTGGTAAATTTCTTCTTAACCAACTTTGGATTTGATCCGATGGGCTGGCTGGCTGAAAGCCGCGGTATAATAGATATATTTCTGAGTAGTCTTGGAATGAATTTTAGCGGTTTTATCCAAAATCTGTCCGGTGGAATTGGGATGAATTATCATACACTTTATTTACTGCTTGGAGGTCCGTCGCTGGCTTTATTCTGTATTATAATTGTAACTATTTGGAAGGGACTCGGCTACAATACTATTATCTATCTCGCCGGACTGCAGAACATTCCAAAAGTATATTACGAGGCTGCCGATATTGATGGAGCAGGAAAAATAAGACAATTCTTCAAGATCACATGGGCATTGATCTCACCAACTACATTCTATGTGCTTATGATGACGACTATCGTAACTTTCCAGGTTTTCTCACAAATTTACATGATGACCGGTCCTCCGGTTGGAGGTCCTCTTGGAACAACCAAAGTAATCGTGTATTTCTTATTTGATAAAGGATTTGGCGAGAGCAATAATCTCAGCTACGCAAGTGCCATTGCTCTTGTTCTATTTGGAATTATCTTAACTCTTACATTATTCCAGAAACGACTTGAAAAGAAAGTTCATTATTAAGGTGATCCTATGAAAAAATCAATATCATATATAATTCTCAGTGTTTGCGGTCTGTTAATGGTTATTCCATTTATCTGGATGTTAACAACCTCAGTTAAATCTCAATTGGAAGTAAATAAAGGCAATGTCGGATTTTTGCCCATCGAGCAATATTCCACTTATGAGGAAGATGGAAAAATATATAGAATTACTCCCGTGAAGGTGGATGGAGACAGCACTTATATTCATATCTTTGATGAAAACATGAATCGTATCCGTTCGTATGAAAAAGTTGCTACTTCTAAAATTGTAGAAAAAAAAGAAGTAAAATTACACTTTGAAAATTACAAAGAGGCATTCACGAAAGTTCCTTTTAAAAGATATTTTTTAAATACACTCTTTGTTTCATTTTCAGTTGTGTTTGGAGTGCTGATAACAGGTTCATTGGCGGCGTATGCATTTGCAACAATGAGGTTTAAAGGCAGAGATTTCATCTTCTATCTTTTCATCAGCATGATGATGGTTCCCCAACCGGTTTATTTAATTCCATCTTATGTGCTTTTAAATCATCTCGGCTGGATAGATACATATAATGCACTTATCATACCATGGATAGCTAATATCTTCACGATCTTCTTGCTCAGACAGCAATTTAAAACCATCCCTGATGAACTCTTTGATGCAGCAAGAATCGATGGTTGCGGTCGTTTCCGTACTTTATGGATACTCGTTCTTCCACTTTCAAAATCTGTAATTGCTACGGCAGCAATATTTGGTTTTATCGGAAGTTGGAATAGTTTTATGTGGCCGCTCGTAATGACGGACAGTCCAGCTATCAGAGTACTTCAGGTAGGTCTGAGTTATTTCTCTCAAGAAGCTTCTGCGCAAACATCACTTTTGATGGCAGCTTCTACTTTTAGTATTCTACCGCTGTTAATCTTATTCCTCTTTGCTCAAAAACAGATCATTGCAAGTTTTGCTTCGAGTGGATTGAAAGGATAGTTTTAGCAACGAACAAACACGAACAACGAAAGAAAGTGGTTTGTATATGAAATGAAAATTTAAGAGTGTAAATTAAATTATATATTGGTGATCTAACAGCAAAGAGATTGTGGATAGGAAAGTTCTACCTCTTCTATTAGGCGAGGGATGTCGGAGAGAATGAGATTAAATTTATTGCAAAGATATGCAAAAAGATGCTTTGCATCTAAAATAAAGGGAGGTAAGTATGAAATTTATTAGTAGTATTTCGGTAGTTATAGGCGCAATATTAATGCTTTTTGGTTTTATCACTTTTCTGAAAGGAAGCGCCTTCTTAGGAGTTGGTTATCCTGTGAATTATTTCCATGCGGCAACCAGCTTTTTGGTTCTGGCTTTATGTTTAAAACTTGTTTGCAAATCTGAGAAAAAGGAATAATTGTTCCGTAATTAAATTATTCTTGTAAGCCTTCCCCGAAAACGGGGAGGGCTTTCTTTTCTACACAAAAAACGCTGCTACAATTATATAACCAACTATTCGGAACGAATATACAATAATCGAAAATTTAAGGAAATTGATGCGGAAAATACCGGCAGCGATTGTAATGGGATCTCCGATAAATGGTGCCCAGGCAATGAATAAACTGTAAGTTCCATATTTGCGTACATACCGGATAGCCTTTCTGCCATTTTTACTTTTTCTCATTTTGGGTATTAGAGGTCTGCCGATAAGTCTTCCGATCCAGTAATTTACAGCACAACCTAAACTGTTGCCAATAGAGCAGGCAATCAAAGCGGGAACAGTTGAAGCTCCGGCAGCCAGAGCAGCCAGCAGAATAGCAGATGAACTAGCAGGAATTATCGTTGCTGCAATGAACGATGTGAAGAATAAAGCAATTATGCCGTAGTTATTTATGAATTCTAACATCCAAAGTGGAAGTTGCATTTTCCCCCTGTGCTCCGTCAGTCCCTGACGGTTTATATTTTTATTCCCACGAGAGGACTCGTGAACTACTATGCTCTATCAGTCCATTGACAGCTTTTTTATTCTTCGAGAAATTTCTTATTTTGTGGTTCTTCTAAATAATTTTGTTTGGAAGTAACTTTTCTTCCAGATTTTTTCTCCAAATTCTTACGAGCATCTCCAGCAATTTTTCCACCATCTTTAGCAGATTGCAGATTTTCATCGAATCCTTGAGAATCTCTACTTCGTGTTATTTCTGTTGTAGAAGCTTCTCCCAACATTGAGAAAATAAGTTCAAGGTCATTCATATGATCACGGAGATTTTCTCTTTTTAGTTTTTTGAATTTCTTATATTCGGAAGGTTTCATCCCGAAAGTTGCTTCGGAAATCTCGGCAGTTAAAATTGCATACTCCTTCTGCTCTTTAATATCTCGTTTATTCCATTCGTCAGTTAGTTCATCTCGGATTGCGATTCCTCGCATTCGCTTCTCAATCCAATTATCAGAGTAACCTTTTGCCTTATATAATGCTCTGGTTCTTTTGGTCGCTAATTCCGGATCTTCGATTTCCTGAACTCGTTCGTAACCGACACGAGCCAGCCAGCATTTGAAAGGTTCGGCTTTGGGAGAGGGAATCGATTGGATGATACGAAATGAATGTTCTGTATTTACACAATCTGTTTCCCTTAATTTACCATCTTTTGCTTCTAGTTTCAACTGTCGACAAAATGTCGACAGTTCAACACCACTTGATTCTGCTTCTCGTTTTTTTAGACGATACCAATAATCTCTTGGATTCGTGCTTTCTGTAAGAACTTCTATAATATCCACAACAGAAAACCACCATTCATTATTATAAATTATTTTTCTGATTTTTTTACCTTTGAAAACTGCTATTTTGGTTTCCATGATTACTCCATCTTTCCTCTGTGCTTCGTCAGTCCCCTGACGGTTTATATTTATTTTTTTGCTTTTCCCACGAAGGAATTCGTGGGTTACTGTATTTCGTCATTCCTTTGACGGAAATACGCGAGGGACTCGCGTGCTACAATAACTCTTCATTTATAAATGTATTTTCCCATTCTTCAGGTTCTTCGACTAAATTTGCTTTTACTGGATTCATATAAATATAATTCATAATATTGAAAAACTCTTTCTCATTTCTGATATAATGATCGTAATGTTCATCCTGCCAAAAATTACCTTTTTGTTTTAATATTTTATTTGCTTCAATAGCTGTGAAATGTTTGTGATCATACATAATCTGTTGCAATGGAAACGGCTTTTCGTTCTTCGATAATGGTCTAATCAAAATATGAACATGATTGGGCATAATACAGAAAGCAAATAGATCATATCTCTTTTGAGCACCCCAGAATAAACTATCTTTCACTATTTTAGCAATGTTTTTATCTTTTAACCAAAAAGGTGAATTTCTAAACATTCCAATAAAATTATCTTTGAAATCAAATAACTTTGTTTCAAATTTATATTTCTCTAATTCCGTTTTTTTCTTATCTAAAGATTTTATCTTTTTATGAAATTCTGATTTTATTGTTAAGATTTTATCGTAATATTCTGCAGGTAATTCAAAAAACAACCTATATGTAACAAATAGAACTGAACCTTCGGGTTGTATGTGTGGAAGATTGCGACGATAAAATTGTTTATATTTCATAATGCCCTCTGTGCTCCGTCAGTCCCTGACGGTTTATATTTATTTTTTTGCTTTTCCCACGAGGGACTCGTGGGTTACTGTATTTCGTCAGTCCTTTGACGGAAATACGCGAGGGACTCACGTGCTACAAAATTTTCAAATCTTTTATCTCGTGTTCAATTGCCTTCAATTCCAATATTTCCAAATCAAATTCCGAAAGCATCTCCCGTAAATTCTCCAAAACCGGATTTTCCGTATAAAAATGTCCCGCATCGATCAGTGGAATGCGGCTATCCAGAATTGTATGATAGGTAAAATCGGCAGAGACAAAAAAATCTGCTCGTCCATAAACTTTGGATATGAGTGAAGTTCCGCTGCCGCCGCAAACAGCGATTTTTTTTACTTTTGTTTTTGCAGGTTTTCCGGCTTTCCATAATTTAATAAATGGAGCGTGTAAATTTTTCTTAACTGTTTTAGCAAAATCTTCAAGTGTTATTTCGTTTTTCAATTCACCGATAAGACCAAGACCAAAATTCTCACTTTGTTTTTCTTGTGGATAAACTGCATACGCCGGCGTCTCGTAAGGATGAACTTTTTTAATAGCAGAAATAACTTTGGGAAGGTTGATCGAATCAACAAAGAATTCCAGTTTGCGTTCCACAACTTTTTCCAGATTATCTTTAGAACCTAAAATCGGATTACTCCCTTTCTCCGGCATGAACTGACCACTAACTTCATAATCGTTCATACATTTACTGTAATTCCCAATAGTTCCAGCCCCGGAAGCAAAGACCGCATCGGCTACTTTCACCATGCTATCCGAAGGGACATAAACTGCAACTTGAAATAATTTTGAGCCGCTTTCATTTGAGAGGAATTCCAAATTGGATAATCCCAGTTTTTCTGCGAGAGCAAAGTTCACACCTTTCTTGATAACATCCAGATTTGTATGAGCGCAATATACAGAAATATCATTTTTGATCAATTTCAGATAAAGCGGATTCGTGATCTTGCTTACAGGCTTGAAAATAAATGGATGATGAGAGATTATCATATCCGCATTTTCATTTATTGCTTTATTAATGGCGTTTTCCGTAACATCCAATGTGAGCAGGATCTTTTTAACTTCCGTGTTCGCATCTCCCAATTGAAAGCCGACATTATCCCATTCATACGCAAGAGCTGGGTTGGCTATTTTGTTAATATGTGCAACGATATCAGAGACTTTTAGAATTTTCATTATTCCTCCGGTTTATTTTTACAATGAAATACTGTGTGAATGCAATTGAGAAACAGTGGAGATACGATGGAGATGCGATGGGAATACAATTGAAATATTATGGGTTTCATTTTTTTCCAATAGAATTAATGTAATTATTTAGTTTTACGCTAAGATTTTTTAGTTTATCCATAAATTCATTATAGTCTTTTTCTAAAATTAAATTTCTGTTAAATGCTTTTGTGATCCAAGTTTTTGTTTCAAATAATGAACCTCTGGCATAATAATTAAAATGTTTCTTTTCTCCGTAATGAAATCTTCCAAATCCTTCACTAATATTAGCAGCAATAGAATCAACAGATCGAGTTAATTGATTACCAATTGAAAATTTAGGGAAATTATCCCATTTAATAACTATTTTCCAACATTTT
>JAUVLU010000032.1 GCA_030600585.1 Candidatus Cloacimonadota bacterium
AAATACAACAAACTCCCTTGAAGGAAAGTTTTCAAGACTGAAAACAAAACTTAGAGTTCATTCAGGATTAAAAGAGTGGAGAAAAAGAAGGATTATTGATGAAATTCTATCCAAATAGCAACCCAAAATGTCCATTAAGCCAAAAATAATGATATTAATGGTCTTTATAATGTTATAGATAATACTAGGTTGGAATCAGTAGAGTACAAAGATTCAAAAACATTATTTGTTTATATTAAAGAATTGAATAAAAAAGGTTACATATTTTTTAGCTCTTCCACATTTTTTACAATTGGTTATGGAGACATTGTCCCAAGAGGTGAATACTTAAGAACAATTATAATAATTGAGATGATTATCTCTCATTTTCTAAGTATTAGTATTTTTGCATTATTTAGTGTATTGTTTTATGATTTCATAAAAGGAAAAAAAATCAAACAATTGGATTATTTAACAATTGATGAAGTCTCAAAATAAATAAACAATTTATTCGAATCATGACTCAGATTTTTATTTGCCTTTCCCTGTAGCTGATCTATTTGCCGGAAGTATAACTACGCGTTTTCTGGAGCCTTCACCAATGGTTCTGGTGCGGAGTGAACTGTCTTTTTCAATATATTGATGTATAACTTTTCTGTTGCCGGCAGGAAGCGGTTCGAAGGTAAAACTTTTTCCACCTTCCTTTACCTTTTTGGCAATATTTTCAACTTTTTCTAATAACGCTTTTTTTCGTCTTTCTCTGTATCCATCAACGTCTATAACAATTTGGATTTTTTTCTTCTCAGCTTTATTTACCATCTGGTTTAAGAGATGTTGAAAACTATCAAGCATTTTGGCTTCTTTTCCAATAATGAAACCTGTATCTTTTGAATCATTTATTGTTACGTGGTAGATGTATTCTTTCATTGTAACATTGATAGAACCGGATTCTACATTCATTCTTGTAAGAATTCCCTGAGTAAATTCTTTGATCATTTTAATGATGTCTTCAGGGTTGCTGTTTGTTGTGCTTACTTTTTTCTTAACACTTATTTTCTTACTGATTTTTTTAGGTATTTTTTTATCGCTTTTGAGAATACTTTTTACTCTGGTTTTTGTAAGATGAGCTTTACTTTCTTTATAGATGAATTTGATCGTGGTTGGCTTGGAACCAAATAATCCCATAAAGCCACCTGAACCTTCTTCGACTACTTCGAATTTAAAATCGTTAAGTCCAAGATTATTCTTTTTCATGAATTCGGTTATTATTTTTGAAGTTGATTTTCCTGTAACTATAGTTTCTTTCATGTTTGCTTATTCCTTACATAAATTTTTTCTTGATAAAGTATTGCTGAATAGAACCAATTATAGAGAATACAGTCCAATATAGAACCAGTCCTGATGATAATCCCTTAAAAATAAAGAACATCATAATCGGCATAAAATACAACATCATTTTTTGAGTTTGCATTTGTGCCTTTTGCTTATCATCCATTTCTTCCAGATTCTTATTAGAAGGAGACATCAATTTTTGCTGAACGAACATAAATACCGCCATTAATAATGGAAGTGCCCAAATCGGATCCGGTTCAGAAAGGTCGGGCAGCCAGCCGAAACTTGCCTGTCTTAATGAAATGGAATATCTAAGAAGCGGGTAAAGAGCAAAAATTACTGGCATTTGAAGCAGCATTGGCAAACATCCACCCAGTGGATTTACTCCGTGTTCCTTGTATAATTTTTTAAGCTCAGCATTCATCTTTTGCGGATCACCTTTGTATTTTGCCTGAAGCTCTTTTGTAAGTGGTTGTATCTTCTGCATTTTGGTTGTAGATTCAAAACTCTTGTGAGTTAGAGGATATAGAAGAGTTTTAAGAATTATAGCAAAAATAATAATACAAGCACCCCAACTTGGTATAAAACCATATAAGAAAGAAAGGAACCAATGAAAGACCTTGCTGATTCCCTGTAAAAATTTTGGTCCCATTTCTACAATGTTTTCAATTCCATTATTATATTCTTTTAATCTACCGTAATCGAGAGGTCCCAGATATAAATTGTAATTATGATTGATCTGTGAACCAATTGTTGAAACCGATAATTTCATTGCCGGGCTTTCATTGTTACTAAAAGCAGAAATTTTATTCATCTCAATAAGTTCATCGGATATTATCGCCATTGTAAAATATTTGGAACGAACCGCAGCCCAGTCTATCTTGCCGGATGCTTTTCTCTCTTCCTTCAATTTTGAAAGTTTTATCTTATTTATATCATTATTTACCTGTGAGATAATAGCATATTCTCTATTTTTCATTTTCAGATATTCTTCTGTATCTGCGATACCGCTGCTGAAATCAAATTCATAACCTGTCAGATTTTCAAATCCGTTAAGTTGATTTTCAAGAGTAACTTCATAATCATTTGAAAGCGTAAATATTTTTTTATAGGTTCCATTTTCCGTATTGGAAATGAAGGTTATTTTTCTTTCGTTCAATTCATATTGGAATGGAATGGAAGAATAATTTGAAATATTGCCGGCAGTATCTGTTAATTTTGCACCTAAAATATCACTGTTTTCAGGCAGCAATTCCACAAAAGAAACTTTATCTGTCATAAAAAATTCTTTTAATTTAATGGAATTTATAACTGCACCTTTATTGCTGAATGTTAGTTTAATAAGTTCGTTTTCCAATACAATATTATTATTAATATCAATATCATAATCCGGCGCAATAATTTCTATTTCGTGTGTTGTCTGTTCAAGGTTGGAAGGTTCTACTGTCTGGTCTGATGAATCGGTTACATTTTCTTCTGCTGTTTGCTGCTGAACTTCCGGTGTGTTCTTATTTTTCCAAATAAATTCACTACTTAACCAAAATACAACAAGTATAAGCAAAACGGCTAATAGAGTTCTTTTGTCCATAAATTCTCCTTAGGGTAGCGGGTCGTGTCCACCATGATGAAAAGGGTGACACTTTAATATTCTGAAGATAGATAGCTTCAGTGCTTTTAGAAATGAATATTTATTGAATGCCTGATAAGAATATTGACTGCAAGTCGGCGTAAACCGGCAGGATGGCGGCAAAATAATAGAAATATATTTTCTATAAAACGTGATGATCAATAAAACAGCTTTATTAAAAATTTTCATTTTTATATAGTTTCAAATAATTGAATTAATTCATCCTTAATTTTTTGCCAAATAGCTGTACCAGCTTCTGGTTTTGCTATGATTACCAATTTCACACCGGTTGGATGTAGATCTTCATGTTCTCTTAAAAAAGCACGAATACGTCGTTTAACTTTATTTCTAATTACCGCATTACCAACTTTCTTACTAACTACAAATCCAACTGCAAAATAATCTTCAGGTATTTTTCTCTTTAAAAAAACAAAGAGATTACCTTCTGTTTTTATATTTTTTTTATAAACACTCTGGTATTCTCTTTCAGAGGTAATAGATAGCATTTAATCGCTTACGGTTAAGCGAGTTCTACCTTTTGCTCTTCGTCTGGCTAAAACTTTGCGACCGGCTTTTGTAGACATTCTTAAGCGAAAACCGTGCTTGTTTTTCCTCTTTCTATTATGAGGTTGATAAGTCCTTTTCATGTTAATTCTCCTTTAAATATTTCCAAATCTATATAACACATAACTCTTTATTTTATACCTTTTTATAAAGGCTAAAACAAACTGAAATAGGCAGTTTAACTGTCAAGATTTATTTATTTCCCACCTAAAGCGAGGACAAACTACTCTGCAAACACCTTCCGGTCTCTCTTTGTAAGATATATTATTGCGTTAAGTATTGCCGTGAGTAAGGTTATATAAATAAGAGAATTTATCAGAATTGCAGGTTTCCTGGAAAGATAGGCAGCAATTGGTGAGAAAAGAATAAAAAATACAGGTGTTGTTCCGGGTCTGTGTATCATAAAACCGATCATTGCTGCCGGGATCATGCATATCAAAAGTTCAACAGGAATAAAATAGATCAATATTCCAATAACCGAACCTGCTCCTTTGCCGCCGTAAAAATTGTAGTAAACCGGAAAGCAATGACCGATAATTCCGAAGGAAGCTGCCACGATCGAGTGAACAATATCCAAGCCACAGGCTTGAGCAATTAGAATTATCAGCAGGGTTTTACAGGCATCCAGTAATCCTACGATAATTCCCACCAGAGGACCAACAGTTAGGAATACATTGAACGCCCCTGAATTCTTTACCTTCAGATTCCGAATGTCCTTGCCGGTAAGCTTTTTGGAAAAAATATAACTGAATGAGATCGAACCGATAAAATATGCGGCAATTGCTAAAATTACGGTTTTATATACCTCCATAACATCTCCTTTTATCTTATTTTTAACTCGAAATTTATTTTAAAGAAAACGTAGCTGCCCATGCACCGGGACCTGTGTGCACTGCTTCGCAAAATCTGGGATGACCAACTATCAATTTCTCAAATTTAAGCTCTTTATTTATCTGAGCTTCCAGATCTTTAAGCTCGGGAGAATCGTTATCTTCCATATGCAGAATAACTATTTGTTTAATTGCTTCTATTTTATATTTCTGCATTTTCTGTTTGATATTTTCGATGATCACCTTATTTACAGCTTGTTTTGTTCTTCCTTTGCCTATCGGTAAAACACCTTGATCGGTTTCATCACCTATAAGTCCTACTACCGGAATGATTTTAAGAATTGAACCCATCAAAGATCTTGCCTTGCCGATCCTTCCGCCACGATACAGAAAACCCAGATCGGGCAGGCAAAGATAAGTGAATGTTTTTTCTGTAATTTCCGTCATCTTTGCAGTTATACTGGCGATGTCATCACTTGTTTTAAAAAGTTCTATCAATCTGAGAAGGACTGAACCAACACCGGAAACAACCTGTCCTGAATCGATATTAATAATTGGGATTATATCCGCATATTCTTTTCTTACCTGTTCACACATTTGAAAAGTGGCAGCAGACATTCTGCTTCCCATCATTACGTGAAAGATAACGTCATATTTATCTTTGGCTGATTCCACGATCTTTATTAAATCGCCTTTCAGAAGCGCCTGAGTATGAGCCGTTACTTTCTCTTTTTTGAATCTTTCTATCAGGTAAGCGGCAGTATATTCTTCACTTTCTTTAAATTCCTCATCATTGATTATCACAGGAAATTTCATATAAGCAAAATCTTTGTAATCGATTTGCTTGTTGGCAATACCGAGATTATCTCCCGCGATAATAAGAATTTTCTTCTTCATTTAGCTCCCCCTTTTATTCAAATGTGATATAATAATCGTATTTATTTTGTCCGCCGTAATAAGATTCGAAAGTGATATTATCAAATTTGCTTTGTAATTTAGAAACGATTTTATTTGTATTATTTCCATTTTTATCACAATAAAAAGTGATCAATGTTTCAGTATCTTTCAATTTCAAAATTGATCGTTCAATAACAGTTTCCTTTTGTCTGTTTGAAAGAATTATCCGGTTTTGATAGATAGAAAAAAAATCTCCTTTTTTCACAGTGATATTTTCTTCGGTAAAATCCCGCGTAGCTTTAGCAATTTTACAGAATTTAATATTATCCAGATTTTCTCTGATCATTTTTGCATTCTGAAGTATATCCTGAATTTCTGAGTAATTATACATAATATTGATAAGTTGAATTACATTATAAGATTCTATTAGTTCGATATTGCTTTTAGAAAGTGTAATGGCAGATTTTAAAGCAGGAAGGATATCCGAATCATCAGCAGCAACGAGAATATTTTTTGCCCTTGTTTTAAGCAGCGCATTCTGAATTTGACTTACGGAAGGTTTTATCTTTTTATAGAATAAAATGTCGGTTACACCCAACCCTCTTAGAATATCAGCGAATCCACTACCATTTACAATTAATAATACAGCCATATCTTTTTCATAATATGCTTTATCTTCAGAAATAAGATTACGGTGCTGCTTTTTCATATCATCGATTTTTGTGGAGGATATTTTACCTAATCCTTCACAGAATTTCAAAAGTGCTTTGGGTTTATTAGTATGAAGATGAATCTTAAAAATGTTGTTTGAATGAATAATGATCAGGCTATCACCCCAATTTGACAAATTACTTCTCAATTCTGCTTTATTCAGGCTTACCGATTCCAAAATAAATTCTGTGCAATATCTGAACTTGATATTCGGGTTCCATGTTTCAGAAAGCTCATCACTCTTTTGGATGATGCTCTCGATAAGTTTTCCATTATCTTTTTTTTGAAGAAGGTTATTAAATAAATTAATAATATTTGATAGATTTATATTACTGATATTCTTAGAAGGAATACCTGTTAAAACGGTTTTAACCAGATGATTTTGTTTTCCATATTTTCTGCCGGATACGAATGAGCGAACATATTTACTGATAAGCAGTATATTGGCAATTGTAAATATCGGCTTAATGATGCTTTCGCTATATTCCAACTCAAAAGCAATTCCTTTGATAAGGACAAGAAATCCCATTGCGCCGGAATCGACTACACCGGCTTTTTTTAAGACAGGCAGCATTTCCGGAGTTTGTTTCAGAGTTTCTTCCAGATCGGGGATTATTCTTTTTGCGATGATCAATACATTTTTTCTTTCTTTCTTTTCATATTCATCAAATCTTTCTGCCAGAACTTTCATCATCGTCAACATTGTGCCTTCACGAGGATCATTCGTTTCTCGAACAGCCAGTTCGTATCCATTGCATAGAGCAATTGAAATGTGATGATTCGAGATAGGTTCGGATTTATCGGTAGATTTAAGTGACTTGGAAATACCCTGACAAAATAGAGCTAAGATAACTCCGGAACATCCCCTGCTGTTGAGTGTCATACTTTCGGTAAAATGTTCTAAATATTCTTGAATATCGATAGAATCCAGAGGATATGACTTCAGACTGTTTAAGGCACCTTGAAGTGTAAGTGTCATATTGAGTCCGGTATCTCCATCCGGAACGGGGAAGACGTTAAGATTATTAATATAATGCTTTTCCCTGGAAAGCAGATCATAAGCGTTATGCAGTATTTGATTTAATCGAATGGTAGTTATAACAGGTTTTGCTTTCTCTTTATTTGTGTTCAGTAACATGATCCTTACATTCGGTTCAGTGCAAGTGCTTGGTAAAGCCCAGAGGTTCATGAATTGCTTTCATCCCGTTTTCCTCTGCCCAATTTTCTACTGCATCAAGTAAAGCTTTTGAGACGTTTTCATCATCAATGAAATCTATCCAGCCAAAACGGCAATATTTATCCTGCCATTTTTCTATGAAACGCCGATTGATGATACCCGCAACTCTACCGGCAACTTTATTGTCTTTATATACGAGCCATAATTTAACATCGCAAAATTCAAATGCAGGATTTTTCTTCGGATTAAATAGATTCATTTCATCAAAACGTAATTGAGGAATCCAGAATTTGTTTCCTGCATAAAGTTTATATGGAAAATCTATAAATTTTTTTAAATCCTTGTTGCTTACAACTTCTTTTAAAATAATCTCCATATTATCGCCTGAAGATCGTTTGTCCCCGTTCCGGTCCCACAGAAACAATTGTTACATTCTTGCCGATAAGCTCCTCTATTTTTGCAATATACTTCTTCGCATTTTCCGGTAGTTTGTTATATTCCGTGATTCCGCTGATATCATTATCCCATCCGGGAAGTTCGATATATTGCGGAATTGCTTGTTCCAGAACTTTTGAATTATAAGGGAATTCATTGGTTATTGTATCTCCTATCTTGTAACCGGTACATATTTTTAATGTTTTAAAACCGGATAAAACATCGAGAAGGGTTAACGCTATTTCATCAATTCCATTTAACATCGCTGTGTATTTGGCTGCAACAGCATCAAACCAACCGCAGCGACGTGGACGTCCGGTAGTAGAACCAAATTCATTTCCCTGAATTCTTATCTTGTTTCCAACCTCATCGTGCAACTCAGTAGGAAATGGTCCATTACCAACCCGGGTATAATAACTTTTAAAAATACCTACAATTCGATCAACTTTTTTACCAAATCCAGCTCCAATAGCTATTCCACCGGAAATAGTATGAGAAGAGGTAACAAAAGGATATGTGCCAAATGTTACATCGAGCAGTGCGCCTTGAGCTCCTTCAAAGAGTATATTTTTATCTGTTACATTATTTAATAAATATGGGATCTGTTTTATAAATGGTTTCAATTTTTCTGTGATCGTAATTAGTTCATTAAAAACATTATCTACTTTTGAAATTGGATAATTATGAAATCTCAAAATATTATCCAAGCGTTCATGTAAATATTCTTTATCGAATAAATCTCCGAAACGAATTCCATAACGTGCAATTGCATCTGAATAGCATGGTCCTATTCCGCGTTTTGTTGTTCCGATATTTGTCTGATTACTGTCTGCTTCAGCTTTTCCATCCAGTTCCCGATGCAACGGAAGAACGATCTGAGTTCTTGGATCAATGAAGAATCTATTCTCAAATGAAATACCCTGTGTTCTCAAGTTGTCCATCTCAGCTAATAATTGAAATGGGTCAATAACAACACCGCTTCCGATGAGACATGTTTTTTCCGGATATAATATACCGGAAGGAACTAAATGAAATACAAATTTTTTATCTTTTAATTTTATAGTGTGCCCAGCATTATTACCACCTTGAAATCGAACAATATAATCCGCTTCTTTTGCCAGAACATCTACTATCTTTGCTTTTGCTTCATCTCCCCATGCACAGCCTAAAACTGCAGTAGAATACATTTTACACTCTCCCCAATAAAAATATAAAGCATACAAATATTATTTGAATTATGTGTCAATCAATGAATTACGCAAGAAAAAAGTTGACGCAAAACACGAGAGCAGATTTATGTTTTTTTGCATTCGGGGGGCTTAGGTGGATAAACAAAAGAAAACAAGGATCATGATTGCAAAATTCTGCTTTATGTGTGAATGTAATATATTTTATTAAAGAGAGTAATTAAAATGAATGATATCACGGACGGAAAAGTTTTTACAAATGCTGATAAAATGCTTTATTTAACAATTTCAAAAGATGATCTTTCTGCCTACCTCACAATAGAGGATAATGGCAACATGATCGATGAGAAGGAAATATCTTCTCTTTTATCTTCTGTGGGAATTAAGAATGGACTGGAAGAAGCGGCTGAATATAATCTCAAACATGAAATAACAAAAGAAATAGGTAAACCGTTTTTAATCGCCATGGTTTCTGCTCAAATAGCTGGATCCGGTTTGTCGTATAAGTTTGATCCAGAGTCATGTGTATCGATCGATGAGCATTATGAAATGGATGCTTTAACGCAATTTGAAAAGGTCGAAAAAGATCAACCTCTTGCCGATATTTCTGTTAGTGATACAAAAAAGGCTGGAATTGACATCTTTGGTAATGAGGTTACTTCGGAAAATGTATCTGAGGTAAACATGGAAGATGTTTTAGGAAATAATGTTTACTACTCTGCAGAAGCAAATCAAATATTATCATCAGAGGCAGGATATCCATATCTTGATCAAGAAAATAAAATATGTGTGAAATCCAGCTTTGTGTCACAAAATATTCACGATACGGTTAAAACTATCTATGGAAATACGATAATTGATGGAGTTATTTCAAATTCCAATTTGGAAGTTTTTGGCGACCTTTGGGTTAGAGGAAATGTCAGAGACTGCAATACCGGTGGAATTATTGTTCATGGAAATGTAATTTTTGATTATGCAGAAAATTCTAAAATTGTTGCTTCCGGAAAAATTACAATAAATAAAAATGCTCGAAATTGCCTGATCTATGCAAATGGAATAATAGAAGCTGCAGAAAACAGTTCAATTTCCGGCGGGATTATACAAAGTGGTGCGAGTATGGATTTATTTTCTATTGGGAGTCCTCTTGGAATTTTTACTGAAGCAGAAATCGCTATTACACCATTTTTAAAAGAACAGATACGCATAACCAATAATAAACTTATGCAAGCAAGAAATGCTTCGGAAGCAGATGAAACATTAATATCATCTCTTGTGGATAAGTTGAAAGAATTACATTCTGAATTCGATAATGAAATAGAAAAATCGCATAATATCGATTCTTTAAAGATTACAATTAAAGAAAAAGCCTATCCAAATTCAAATATAAGAATATTAAAAGATGTTCTTGAAATTTCTGAAGAAAAGGACAACATAGAAATATCAGTAAATGAATCCGGTTTGGAGATAAATGAAATTATTATGCCTAACTCTTAAATTTCATTTATTCAATTTCGGTCTTCATTTTAAAACTTAATTTACAGCATTAGAATTTTGGAGAGGAAACTTGAGATTGAAAATGAGAATTAAAAATAGGTATACAATAACTTACAAAAAAGTTATTGTATACCTATTTTTATCATATCTATAAGTTGGTTATGTATACCATTTCGGTGGACGTGGCGTGCAGATGTTAGCTGTATCTTGGTGAGGAGGATATAAAATGAAAATGTTTCCCTTTGTTGTCATTTTGACTATCACTTGTTTTTTAAACGTTTATGCTGATGTTAATTTCAACGAGTTATTTGACTTTCAGCCAGAAGGACTTACTGTACATAATACATGGTTTGAAGATTATGATAACGATGGAGAAGATGAATTTTTAATACATTATAAATCTTCAAATAATATTCATGTTTATGAGTTAAATGGTGAGTTGATTGACTCATTTTATCAAAATCCTAATTTATATTATTTCTCATTCAGTAATATTGATTATCAAATTGATTGGATCAATGAATATAATCCAGTAAATTATGATGCTAATCTTAAAATTTACTTACGCGATATTCAATCTCAGACAATTTTAGATTCATTATCAATTCTTTATAATTCTGGAACAAATTCTAATACATTATTCACAGTGAAAAACGTGGGATTTTTGTCGAGTGATTTTGGCGAAAGAATTCTTCTTACTGGGAATAATCATCATTATGATAGCGGTCTAGATACTACAACAAACATAAACTATATCTATGTTATTTCATTTGAAAATGAATCACTTATGCATTTAGATACAATCGAAAACTATGGTTTTACATTATTAATGAATGACATTCAATCAGAGTTAGTCTCTCATGGTTATAATGAAATAATCCATTATGATATGGAAGGATGGACAAAAAATCTGACAGTACATTTTGGAAAGTATAATATTGAGACGCAAACACTTTCAGAAGAATTTCAATACTCAGGTTCTGAATCTGTTTGTTTGGATGATTACTCATATTATCATTTTCCTACATTTATTATGTTAACAGATAATGACGATTTTCAAGAGTATGGAGCGGTCTTTTCTTTCAAATCTAGAAATACAAATACAGAATTAATTGATCAAGTTATAAGAATGGATCAAACATTAACTGATACGCTTTGGACTCAAGAAGATTTATTTTTACAGTCTTCAGGTTGGTTTTACACTGGAGCCCGTTTAGGTAATGTATTAGGTAATGATAAACTAATTTTATTTGGCATGACTCCTAATTCACAGTCATTAAACTTGGAAATTGTTGATTTAAATGATGGTCATTCATTACATAATCAGCAAACTAATATAGAAACATACAGAATAACTAATTTTCTTAAAAATTCAATGGGAAAATTTCATTTTATAACACTACAATTACAGTTAGGCAAACTTTATGAAATAGACAATTCAAGTTTTGTAACAACTGAAGAATCAACAGCTCAAAATACTCTATCTCAAATTTCTAATTATCCAAATCCTTTCAATCCAACAACAACAATTGAGTTTTCAATCCAAAATGATTCTAAAGTAGAACTTACAATTTGCAACATAAAAGGACAAAAAATCAAAACTTTAACTAATAATGTGTTTACTCAAGGTTCGCATTCAATTATCTGGAATGGAAATGATGAGTCCAGCAAACCTGTAGCTTCAGGAATTTATTATTACAAATTGAATATTAATGGCAAAACTGAAGCCGTAAAGAAATGCTTATTATTAAAATGAAAAGGATGCTGCTGACAAAAGCCTCCACGTTCAGATTGAAAGAGAATATGAAAGAACGTGGCAGGCTCGACCATAAAAATGAGTGAAAAAAGATGAGCGGATCAAATTAAAAAAAAATGGGAGGAAACATGAAAACAAGAATTATTTTATTATTTACTTTATTATTGATGGTTAACATTGCTTTAATAGCACAAACACCTGATTGGCAATGGGCAACCCAGGCTGGTGGAAGTGGTTCGGATGTAGGAAATGGAATCACAATAGATGATACCGGGAACAGTTATGTGACAGGATTTTTTAAAGAAACAGCAACCTTTGGTTCCTATTCTCTTACCAGCAGTGGTATTGCAGATATTTTTGTGGCCAAGATAGATATAGGTGGAAATTGGTTATGGGCAACCAAAGCTGGTGGAAGTGGTTGGGATTGCGGATGGGGAATCACAATAGATGATGCTGGAAATAGTTACGTTACTGGAAATTTTACAAGCACAGCAACTTTTGGTTCCTATTCTCTTTACAGCAGTGGTGTGGAAGATATTTTTGTAGCAAAGATGGATGCCAATGGAAACTGGTTATGGGCAACCCAAGCTGGTGGAAGTGGTTCGGATGGAGGAAATGGAATCACAATAGATGATGCCGGGAACAGTTATGTAACAGGATATTTTAAAGAAACAGCAACTTTTGGTTCCTATTCTCTTACCAGCAGTGGAGACAGGGATATTTTTGTATCAAAGATGGATGCAGATGGAAACTGGTTATGGGCAACCCAAGCTGGTGGAAGTGGTGATGGTGATAGAGGATGTGGAATCATAATAGATGATGCCGTGAACTGTTATGTGACAGGACCTTTTGATGGTACAGCAACCTTTGGTTCCTATTCTCTTACCAGTAGTGGTGGTCAAGATATTTTTGTAGCAAAGATTGATGCCAATGGAAACTGGTTATGGGTAACCAAAGCTGGTGGAAGTAATAATGATATTGGATCTGCAATCACAATAGATGATGCCGTGAACTGTTATGTTACAGGAAATTTTAAAGAAACAGCAACCTTTGGTTCCTATACTATTACAAATAGTGGATGTTTTGATATTTTTGTAGCAAAGATGGATGCCAATGGAAACTGGCAATGGGCAACCAAAGCTGGTGGAACTTCTTATGATTATGGAAATGGAATCACAATAGATAATGCAGGGAACTATTATGTGACAGGATGTTTTGAAGGTATAGCAACCTTTGGTTTCTATTTTCTTACCAGTAGTGGTGGTTATGATATTTTTGTAGCAAAGTTAAACAGTACCCTTTCTGCAGAAAATGAAATAAGTCCTACTATTAATAGTTTATCTAACTATCCTAATCCTTTTAATCCATCAACAACTATTTCTTTTTCTATTCCGGAAGAGTCCAAAGTAGAACTTACAATTTTTAATATTAAAGGTCAAAAAGTAAAAATACTTGTTAAAGATGAATTTGAAAAAGGAGATCATTTCGTAATTTGGAATGGTATAGATGAAAATAATAAATCTGTAAGTTCAGGCATTTATCTGTATAAATTAAATGTGAATGGCAAAACTGAAGCAGTGAAGAAATGTATTCTGCTGAAATGAGAAAAATGCTGCTAACAAAAGTGCCCACAATCAGCAAGAAGAAAAGCAGGAAGAATCGTGGCGCACTCCACACATTAAGCGAAATTCAATTATAAATAAAAGGAGTGAGATATGAAAAACAGAATTTTAATTAGCCTTGCAGTAATAATTATACTGCTTGTAGGTTGTTCTTCTTCGACAGATGTTGAGAAAATAAACACGGTAACCGTTATAGGTGATGGTGAACCTTATGATGTTGAATTATCAAGAGATGTAACATTACCAATAAATTTGAATGATGCAATCTTTATTATGGAAGAATGTTACGAGCCTTACAATGCATCATTAGGTGAACCTGAATTAATTGATGAAAATTGGGTTTTCGTTTGGAGTCCTGAATATCCTAATTTTGAAATTAAAGTAAATAGAAATAATGGAGACGTAAATATTTCTTTATTTGGGTAGAGATTAAAAATAACACAAAAAGATATCAACAGCTTAAATTTAGATATAAGAAATTTTAAAAAAAGTTGTTCTTTAAAAGCAAAAAAGTAATTCTTCTAAAAATTTCTAAAATCTAATTTCAAAATCAACGGAAACGATATTTTCAATTTTTAGTTTTTTATGTTTTTGCAGGAAGTATAAATCTTTTAAAAACAAATCATACGATGTGTATTATCGAAATAGTGATTTACCTGAATAAATAATGGAGATAAATGAAGTTGACAGATTATAGCATCAAATATCTTTTGTTAATAAAAATAATTAGTGGGTATAAGAAAAGTGAAGTATCTGTGGATTAAAACAATAGATAAAAAAGATTATTAGCATAAATGATGAAAGCATTTACCAATTGGTAGATGCTTTTTTTTATTATTTAAAAGATTTAAGGGGTGTAAATGAAAAAGCAATTAGAGATATTAATTCAAATGCAAAAACTCGATACGGTCATTGGAAAAAAAAATATTCTTACAAAAGAATTACCCCAGCAATTGAATAGTCTAAAACAATCTCTAAAGGATGCGGATGAAACTGTAGAAGCTTCAAAAAATGAACTTGATGAAAACCAGAAAGATCAAAAATTAAAAGAACTCGATATTACAGATAATAACACCAAAAGCGCAAAGTATAAAAACCAGCTTCTTACAATCGAGACCAACAAAGAATATAAAGCACTTAACAGCGAGATAAATCATTTGGAAAAGAAGAATTCGGAAATCGATGATGAGTTGATGGGGTTAATGGAAGCTGAAGCTGAACTTAAAGAGCGTCTGGAAGAAGAAAGAAAAGCACAGAAAAAAGCTTCTGATGAACTTAAAGCAAATGAAAAAAAACTTGAAAAAGAAATTCAGGAAGTTAACAAAGATATCGAAAAACTTAAAAGTAAGAGAAATGTTATGGCAAAAAATCTTCCTAGAGAACTTATTCGCAGATATGGTGCTTTAATCAAAAATAAAAACCGTAAAGCTGTTGTGTTTAACGATAATAATGCCTGCAGTGGATGTGGTTATACTATTAGACCTCAAGTTGTTATTGACATAAAAGAGGGTGATTCTGTAATTTATTGTGAAAGTTGCGGAAGAATTCTTGTAGCTCATTTATAATTATATTTAGTGTAGTCAAAGAAGATAAAGTGTCTGCTCCCGCACCTACTTTGAAAGTCCTCGTTGAAAGTCTCTCAAAGTAGGTGCGGGGGAGGAAAGTCCGAACACCAAAGGGCAGGATACTTCTTAACTGGAAGTTCTGGCAACAGAAAGCCAGCTCCACAGAAATAAACTACCAGATATCATTTGATGTTTGGAAAAGGTGAAATGGTGGTGTAAGAGACCACCGGTTCTCGGTGTGAATCGGGAAGCCAGGAATGCCTTATCCGGTGCAATGCCAAATAGGAGAATAATAGCCGGCCCGGCTTGTTAAGTTCTCGGGTAGGCAGCTAAAACCGGTCAGAAATGAACCCGGTTGGGTATAGCAATATCCGGTTTAGAGAAATAGACACTGGATTGCTTATTAGGCAATTTACAGAATTCGGCTTAATATCTTCTTTGACGCTTATTTTTTATTATATAAAAAGGAATGATAAATGCAAAAAAGGTGGAAAATATCCGAACCTCTATCTGAGGAACAGCAGCAGCAGAGAAAGCACATAGTTGAAAACATAAAATGCCCCGAAATGATCGCAGAAATGTTGATCAGAAAAAAACTCATCAACATTGAAGAAATTGAAGAATTCTTTCATCCCGATTTAAATAATATGCACGATCCTTTCCTTTACAAAGATATGGAAAAAGCAACTGAACGTATTATTTCTGCTATCGATAACAAAGAACTCATCATGATCTACGGTGATTATGATGTCGATGGCACAACTTCTTCTGCTTTATTGTATCTCGGATTAAAAAAGATCGGTGCAAATATCAATTATTATATTCCGCATAGAATGATCGATGGTTACGGATTATCGTTGAGCGGCGTTGAACAACTCAAAGAAAACGGTGCCGAACTTATTATCAGTGTAGATTGCGGAATTAATGCAATTGAAGAAGTTGAACAAATAAATGATCTGGGAATGGATATTATAATTACAGATCACCATAATCCAAAAGAAGAATTACCTAAAGCATTTGCGATCATAAATCCTAAAATGATCGATTGCAAATACCCATATAAAATGCTTGCAGGCGTTGGAGTTGCATATAAACTTCTAATTGCGGTTTATTCCAAATTAGATGCCGATACAGACGAACTTATTGATAAATATATAGATCTCGTTGCTCTGGGAACTATTGCCGATATCGTGCCGCTTACGGGTGAGAATCGAATAATTGCCGGCATTGGTTTGGATAGATTGATAAAGAAACACAATATCGGATTAAACGCACTCATCAATCTTGCCGGGCTTTCCCAAAAAGAACTTAATTCATCTGATATTGTATTTGGAATTGCTCCGCGTATAAATGCTGCCGGTAGAATGGGAAGCGCAATGCGGGCTGTTGAACTTATGGTTTCGGTTGATGAGAAAGAAAGTGAAGAATTGGCTCAGATAATCGAAAGGGAAAATTCATTAAGACAGCAGATAGATCAACGCACATTCCAGGAAGCGTGTGATATTATCGAAAAGAAATATAAAAATATGGATGATACTCCAATTATAGTTGTTTCTTCTGATGATTGGCATCCCGGAGTTATCGGGATAGTGGCTTCTAAACTTGTAGAAAAATATTACCGTCCATCAATTATGATAACATTCAAAGAAGGAATTGGAAGCGGTTCCGGTAGAAGTATTGCCGGATTTAATCTTTTTGATGCACTTTCTTCAGTAGAGGGCTATCTTGAAACTTTCGGCGGTCATAAATATGCTGCCGGTCTGCAAATCTTAGTTGAATATGTAGATCTGCTTGAGAATAAATTGAAAAAATATGTAAAAGAGCATATAACCAAAGACCAGTTTATTCCGCCATTAAATATTGATACACCGTTGGAATTATTTGAGATCAATGAAAATCTGCTTGAATGGTTGGAAAAATTTGCTCCATTCGGTCCTGGAAATATGCGTCCTACTTTTTTCACCGAGAAAGTTATGATAGTCGGTTTTCCCTATAATGTAGGGAAGAATCATCTCAAACTAAAAGTTATGAAGGATGGATGTGAACTCGATCTTATCGGGTTTAATTTGGGAGATTATCTACCTTTCTTAAAAAAAGGTTCTTACATTGATATTGCATACACTCTGGAATTCAATGTCTGGCAGGGAAGAACATCTATTCAAGGGAAATTGAAAGATCTCAGAGTTGCCGAACAGAATCAATGGGATTGATGATCATGATAAAAACACACAGTTCTATGTTTTTGATCTTTCTTATTCTGTTATTAACCGCCTGCTCTACCATTGAAATGCAAACTCACAAAATTCCGGTTGGGATCGATATCATTCAAAAGATCCAAACTGATTTTATTCCACAAAAATGCCTTTACTCTTCCATAAATAAAACTGCATTCATTTTGGAAGAGGAAGCCGGAATAATTCATATTTATAGAAATGGAAAGAAGGTTAATACAATTGGCGGACTTGGTTTTACCTCTTCGAGTTTTAATAAGTTAGCCGATATTACCCTCTCGCCGGACGGTAATCTTCTAACACTCGACAGCTTCCAAAAAAAGGTGAAAAAATTTGATATTAACGGGAAACTTATCGCAGAAATTAATTTAACCGGTTTTATAGAACCGGCTCTCTTCGCAGTTGCAGTCGATGAAACATATTACATCTACGATAATGCATCCAAAGAGATAGTGATAACACGTACTTTCAACGAATCCGACTGGTACACTTTTGGGAAATTCCAGCTTAACGATCCTTCTAAAATAAGTTTGGGAAAAGATGAGATCACAGTTTATGATAAACAGAAAAATTCCACGATAATTTTTGGGATTCTAGGGCAATTTCAAAATGAAATGGAAGGCAATATCCAAATTGAGAAACAACAACAATATATTTTGAAAGATCATTTTATTTATCATCCCAAAAGTGAAAGCAAATTTGCAATTTCTACCAATAAATGGAATGATTTTTTAATTGAAGATAATGTAATATTGCTTTCTGATAACGAAATATGGATTGGAAAACTTACTTATACCGAAGCAAAAGAGAAATAAATTGTTTTTAGCAAAAACCAATAGAAAACTTAAAATGTATTTATATCCGGCTTTGGCAGGTACATTATTGGGGTTAAGCAGGCTTCCCATTCATCTCGGGTTTTTGGTATTTTTTGCATTTATTCCATTATTTTATTTCTTTGATCAGCAACTGAAAAAGAAAGAGATATTTGTGTCGGCAGCAGTTTTTGGCTCGGCATATACACTTGTATGTCTGCATTGGATCGCATTGGTTACTCTTCCCGGATATTTGGGAATGTTCATCATATTCGCAGTTTATTTCTATATTGTATTCCAACTTTATTATTTTATAAAACAGCAAAATCCAAAATTTGGTTATCCCGGATTTATCTTAGTTTGGATAAGTTTTGAGTTTGTGCAGAATTTTGGTGAGTTCAGTTTTCCATGGTTCAATCTGGGATATTCACTAACAGATTATCTACCGTTCATCCAACCTGCTGAAATTGGCGGGTTACCACTTCTTTCATTGCTGATCTTACTTGTAAATATTCTTCTTCTTGAATTAAAAGGGAATTTCAAACGAAATATTATCATCCTCTCCGCTATCATTGTTTTGTGGTCTGCTTTTGGAGTTATCCGGATTAAAACAATAAATCTGATAAAAACCGATTTTAATGCTTCTATAGTTCAAGTGAGTATACCGCAGGAAAATAAATGGGAAAAGTCTTATAGAGATTCAACTTTTATGCTGTATGAAGAATTCAGCCATAAAGCAGCAAAAGAAAAAACCGATCTTATTATATGGCCCGAATCATCAACACCGGTTTATTTATTAAGGCAGATGAAATACAGAAAATGGATATTGGATCTTTCGGAAGAACTTGATACCGGCATTTTTACCGGATTCCCGCACTATAAATATGCAGAAGGATCTTATCCCAATAAATTCAAATTCTATAATGCTGCAACTCTAATTGGAAAAAACAGAAATATTTATCCCCCATATTACAAAAATGTTCTGGTTCCTTTTGGGGAACGTATGCCGTTCCTTAAATACCTGCCATTTTTATGGGATGTTCATTTGGGACAGGCTAACTGGGAATACGGTGAGAAACTGGAATATTACAATATTAACGGCTATAAATTTTCTCCGCTGATCTGTTTTGAAATTGCGTTTCCTGCTTTGACTACAGAGATGGCAAATAACGATATCGATTTCATTGTTAATCTTACTAATGATGCATGGTTTCACCGCTCTGCCGGAACGTACCAACATGCTGCGATGACTAAATTCAGAGCTATAGAAACACGCAAACAAATATACCGCGCTGCAAATACCGGATATTCAATTATTGTTTCTCCTACCGGAGAATTTTTGAAACAAACTCAGCTTTTTGAAAAAATTACGATCAACAACTCTCTTTATATCTATGAAAATAATTCTTACTTTACAAAATACTTCTTCTGGTTTCCATTTGTCTTTGTAATTGGCGCAGTAATACTTCTCGTGTATTCTGTAATTAATTGCCTGATAAGTAGAAGGGAAAAATGAAAAAATATTATTATACGATCGGTGAAGTAAGTAATCTGCTTGATCTTAAAGCTCATGTGTTACGCTATTGGGAAACTGAATTTCCGCAGGTTCATCCGAAGAAGAAATTTGGGCGTAACCGGCGTTACAGTCCCGATGACATCGATATTTTAAGGAAGATCAAATACATGCTTCATACTCAAGGATTTACAATAGAAGGCGCTAAGAAGAAATTAAAAGAAGATCTGCTGCATAAAGAGCAGATCAGTATGGATTTTTCTGTAGATAAAAAAGAAGCGAAGAAGAATATAAAAAATGAGTTATTAGAAATAAAAGAAATACTAAAAAATAATAGGGGGAAATAATGAAAAAAGTAGTTTGCCACAAAGGCACCAGTCTCCGTCCCAAAAGCATTCGGGACTACGCCAAGGCAAACAAAGACACGAAGAAAAAAAATGAGGAAGATGAAATATCTAAATGAGATACTTGTCCGTCCTCTGGCGGATACGCGACATAACACCAAATTAGGGGGTGTTCGCGACAAATTTGACGGGGATACACACATTATGCCAAATTTCTTATAATTGGTATAGTTTTAAATTAATGCAATACGAAAATTATTTGACACGTAAACCCCTTAATTTCTTTCATTACTTTAGAAGATTTGAACAAGGAGAAGAAAATAATTATGGTGCGTTGTGAATATTTTGAAACAGTATATTTCTATAAAACGAAAGAAAGGATTTTTAATGACCGTAATAACCAATAAAAGGAGAAAAGCTTTATCTCCATTAACTCAATTTAGAGGAAAGAAAGTAATTGCCTTTGGATGGTATGGCGGAAAGTTCTCTCATTTAGATTGGTTATTACCTCTTTTACCTTCTTGTAATCATTATTGTGAACCATTTGCAGGTTCAGGAGCTGTGCTTTTTAATAGACAACCATCTCCAGTGGAAACGTATAATGATTTAGATGGAGAAGTTGTTAACTTTTTTAAAGTTCTGCGCTCTCAAAAAAAAGAATTGTTGGAAAAAATTATTTTAACTCCATTTTCAAGAGAAGAATTTTCTCTCGCTTGTGAAATAGATAGTAATTTGAGTGAATTAGAACGAGCAAGAAGATTTTATGTAAGAGCAAGACAAGTCCGAACAGGATTAGCACAAACGGCAACACTTGGAAGGTGGGCTAATTGTAAAAATACAAGTCGCTCTGGAATGAGTGGCGTAATCAGTCGTTACATTGGTGGAATTGAAAAACTTGATTTTATTTCAGAACGACTTTTACGAGTTCAAATCGAAAATAGACCAGCCATTGATGTTATCAAATTGTATGATAGCAAAAAAACTCTTTTTTATTGCGACCCTCCTTATATTCATTCAACAAGAGGTGATAGTAAAGCTTACAGTTTTGAGATGACTGACAATGAACACATTGAACTTGCAAATGTGCTAAATAATGTTAAAGGAAAAGTTGCTTTATCAAATTATGAATGTAAGTTAATGAATGAATTATATACTGCTCCAAAATGGAAAAAGCAATTAGGTCCAGAAAAAATAATTCATTCAACAAAAGAAATGAGAAGAGAAATATTGTGGACCAACTATGAATTAAACAATGAGCTATTTGAAGGATTATTTTGATATGAAAGAATTAATGAAAATTTTAGAAAATTTTGTGAAAGTTTCTACAGTAGAAACAAAGAGTTTTATAAGTGATAAAGATTTAAGAAGTGAAATTGAAGATATTTGTAGAAATATTAGAATCAAAGCACCAATAAGATTCTTACTTTCTTGTTGCTCTGCAAAAATTGATAATATAGAATTTGATATCAGAAAACCTTACACTGAGATAGGAGATAAAGATTCTTATTCTGGTAGAAGTTATGACGAGAAGTATATTCAAACAATAATTGAAAAGTATAATTTACCTTGTAATTCGACAACGGCATTTCTAACTCCAGCTTTTAGAAACAGAAATTCGACTCTTACAACAGATACAGAACTTGTTGGTCGGCAACCAGAATTATACAAAGCAACGCTTATGTTAATCAATGAAGTCCATAATGGTAACCTAACAGCTGAAAATTTATTTAAAGAGACCATTAGAATTCTAATAATATTGCGAGAAGAGAATAATGAGAGAATTAAACAACTCCTTGATTCTTTGAAAGACTCAGAAAAATCGGTAGCATTATCATCTGAACAAATTGTAATATTATTAAAACAGCATTTAGCTTGTAAAAATTCAAGTAGGTTACCTGTGTTAATTGTTGCATCAGCATATACAAGTGTTTCTGATTTGATTGGTGAAAAAATCAAACCTTTACAATCCCACAATGCAGCGGACAAGCAAACGGGAGCTTACGGTGATATTGAAATAACACTAATTAACGATGATAATATTGTTACAAGTTATGAAATGAAATCTAAACGTGTTATTAAATCTGATATAGAGATTGCCATAAAAAAAATTAGAACTTCAAAATTAAATATAGACAATTACATTTTTATTACAACTGAATCTATTGATAATGAAGTTGATGAATATGCAAGATCAATTTATGATATATCTAGTATTGAAATATCAATACTTGATTGCATTGGATTTATTAAACATTTTTTACATTTTTTCCATAGAAAGAGAACTACCTTTATTGATAATTATCAAAAACTTATTCTGGCAGAACCAGATTCAGCAGTTAATCAGCCTTTAAAAGAAGCTTTTCTGGCTTTAAGAAAAGCAGCAGAAGTTGAAAAATAATTCAATATTGTATTATCCCAATTGATTTAGAATATTGCTGATTTTTTACATTTTAAGCTTGATACACATATTGGGTATAACAAAAGTGCTCACAATAAGCACGAAGAAAAGCAGGAAGAATCGTGGCGTACTCGAAACATTAATAAAAAGAGCCATCCGGCGTGCCGGATGGCTTTTTGTTATTCCAACTAATTACTTTCTTTTTAGAATTTTACGTTTTGGAGGATGATATTCTCCCATCAATTCTTCTGCTTTCTCTTTTTGTTCTGGTGTTAAGATATTATCAGAAAGTGCCGATGTAAAACAATATATCGATTGCTGCGTTATCGAAATCCCGAATTGAACACCAACTGGGGTACAATTTGTACCCCTCTTAAAATGTTAGCAGCCGATGGCAAAATGCGTAAAATTCAAACCTCCGATACAGAGGGCATTCTTAGAATTATTCAATATACAAAAAGCCACCCAGCACGCCGGATGGCTCTTTATTTTGTTCTAATTACTTTCTTTTTAGGATTTTACGTTTTTGGGAATGATGTTCTTTCTTCAACTTTTCTATCGTCACATAGCTTCAACTAACTGACAAGAAATTAATGAATTAACCGGATGAGAATAAGCAGCAAAAATAATATTCTATTAGTATTAAAATAGATATATATCAATTGTTCCCATAAAAAAAATGATTAATTAATAAAATAATCTTGCTATTTAAATAAGTTAAAATTAATTATGTTCTGTCAAAATAAATGGAGGGAGATATGAAAAATTTGTGTTTAGTTGTATTTGTTTTTCTCTTAATTTCGTTTAATTTATTTTCCAGTGAGGTCGATCAAGTTTTCTTGAAAAACGGACAAGTAGTGGAAGGAATTGTTCAAAATTATGAAATTGGTAAATACGTTGAAATTGTAACATTGGAAAACCGTCGTCAAATCATTAATTGGGATCAGATCGAATCCTTGAGTCTGGCTTCTGAAGATGAGCTTAAAACTGACCAGGTAGAGCATAACAACAAACCCGATATCAAACTAAATATTGATGCAAAAAAGGGTTTTGAATTTGATCAAACTTTAGACAGTGATCAGCTTCGACTGAACTGGGAGAGTCAAGGTGGATTCATCAAAAGCTATGATTTTGCAGTGAACTATATTCTTACAAAAATGGATTTTTCCGATTCATTGAGTGGTGACATGAAACTAGATGGATTTGGTTTTGGTTATAATGCCAATCTGAACTTGCTAAAATTCAGCCCTCCCAATTATGCTGAAAATAAATACTATTCATACGCCGCTAAATTAGGTTTCTCTGTCGGTATTAATGCAAACATGTTTGAAACAAAATTTGAAGATGTAATTATGGATTCAGTACCAGGAGTTTATTCAAGCCATACCAACATCGAAGTGAATAATGATATCCGAGTAGGTACTATGGAATTCGGTTTAAATTTAGGTGTTAATTTCGGACTGGGTAAATTTTTTAATCCCGAGAAATGGGGAGGTGTGATTTTGGGTGTTGCGTGGCGTCCAACATGGCAATGGACTGAGACAAACACCACGACAATTACAGATATATGGTATGCAAGTGAAATTTATGTACCTTATTATCAATATATTTGGGACTGGGATTATTCAGAAGATATAACTACTGAATCCAATACTCAATTCTCCTGGTCGGCAGTGGAATTTACGCTTGATGTTGGAGGTGTTAAAGCTATGACAGCAAAAATGGCGAAGCGTGCTCATATCAGGTTGAATTTGATGATCGTACCTCCAATTGGAGAATACAACATTTCTATGCTGTATCTAGGAATGGGAGTAGTTTGGTATAGATAATATTATTGCTTGAAGGAAATGTGCAAAATATATGATTATTAAATCAATTCAGGACGAAACTCAATTCTGTTTTGCACAGATTTTATCATCCAGTATTGTACTTCATTTTTTTTAAATGATTTTTTACCAAAGAATAAAAAAAGCCATCCGATTTGTCGGATGGCTTTTTATTTTATTCTAATTACTTTCTTTTTAGAATTTTACGTTTTGGAGGATGATGTTCCTTCATCAATTCTTCTGCTTTCTCTTTTTGTTCTGGTGTTAAGATATTCCATCTTTGTTCCTGATGTTCAATTCTTTTAATTGCACCCAGTTGTTTAAGTTTGAAAATCTCTTTTGTAATGGCTTTTGCTTCTCTGAAATCCTTATCTCTCATTGCGCTTCTCATATCGATTTCCAATAATTTCAGGTCAGCTCCAATAGTTATCATCTCCTTTTTGCTGTTAATGCGAAGATCTTCCATTTGTTCTTTTTGCTCATCTGTAAGATCTAATTCTTCACACATCATTTGATGTCTGTCATGCATTCCCTGCATCCTTTTATGATGATCGCCATCTTTTAACATTCTGTCTCTCATTGGATGATGTTCACCTTCGTTATGTCCTCTGCTATCTCCGTCAAAAGCTGTTAATAAACCAATTACAGCTATTACTCCGATTACTACAAATACTAATTTTTTCATTTTTATTCTCCTTTTTATTTCCAGTAGCTTTCTGTCCATATCCATCCGCGTTGTGTTCGTTTCCAGCTTCCACGGATCCATATCTTCCCGCTTCTTTTCTTGATCCAATGTCCGGGAATCCATGTGTAGTCATTTTTCTTATGAGTCCATCGCCAATGTCCTTCTACCCAGATGTATTTTGTTCCGGGACGCTCAGTCCTGATTTCCGTTTTTCTTCCTGGTGGTGCCGTTCTAATATACACAGTTTTTGTTGCACAACCACTTAAGAAAATAATTATTAAGATTAATACAACGAGTGTTTTCTTCATTTTCTTCCTCCTCGCCTTGGTTCTCGTAGATTTTCTTTAGCTTTAAGATCTTGATGGAAAAACATTCTAGCTTCCTCGGCAGTCATCTCTTTCCTGAGCTTAATAAAAGAAAGACCAATCTCTCTTTCTTTGATCGTTTGTTTCTCGATCGCATTTTCCAGTCTTTTTAATACTTGCTCTTCGTTAAGATCTTTTTCAAGCAGAGAAAGGATGAATTGTCTTCTTGCAACAAAATAATCACGATGTTTTTCACCAATATCCTTTCTTGATTTACGGAAATTTTCGCGGCATTGTACTGGCAATTTTGGTCTTCCATGGATTGGTCCTTGCAGACCAGGATGTGGTATCACACGATGCATTAAGTATGTTCCAAAAAATGCTAAATTGAATGCTAACGAGACGATAAGTAAAATAAGTATTGTCTTTTTAGACATCATAATCTCCTTCAAAATAACTGTATAAAGAATCTTCACCGATAGTAATATCAGAATCGTTAGTTTCCGCATAAAGTCCGCTGCTTAGTAAAACCCCAGCCATGAAAGAAACCACTATAGATGCTGCAATGGAAAAACTGATCACTTTTCTCATGAAGGGATTTGTGCGGCTTTTGGATACGTAATTTAATATTTTCTCGTTGAATCCTGCAGGAACTTCTTCTTCAGTATATTGAATAAGGAAATCGTCGACTTGTTGTAATGTTCTGATCTCATTCTGGCAGAGGTGACAGCTGCTAATATGCTTGCGAACTTTTTCGTATTCCATTTCACTTAGTTCGCCGACAATATAGGCATTCATTTTTTTCTCAAAGCTACATTCGATTTTTTGTTTCATTTTTTCCTCACCTCTGTTCTTTTAGACAATTCTTGGTCTCTTTTCCTGCATTTTCTTTTGTTCGGTTATTATTTTTATTAATTTTTTCTTAGCTCTCACAAGTTTGGAATCAACTGCAGACTGTGTTGTTTCCAGTACTTCTGCAATTTGTTTATAACTCATCTTCTGATAGAATTGTAATTCGATTATTAATGCTTCATCCGGTTTAAGCTGGGAGAGAGCGTCTTTAATAAGTTCATTTTTTTTATCATTATTCTCGACTGGTTCATCATTAAAATGTTCCATATCGTGGTAACTTGTAACAAGTTTGTTTTTTGCATTTCTTTTTTTTATAAGGTTAAGTGCTTTGTGATAAGCAGTTCTAAACAAATAGCTTTTATATGAAGACACTTTTATCGTATTCATCTTTTTATGGAAGGCAATAAACGTTTCTTGAAGGATATCTTCTGCGTCCTCTTTGTTGCGGAGGATCTTCAAAAGATAATTATATATCTTCTTGCTTTCAGTTTGCAGCAGCAATTCAAATTTATTATTATTCATAATTTTTCCATAATTTATATCTCTTAAAATATATGACAATAAAAAATTACTAATACTGCAAAATAATTTAATGATCAGATAAAAAAAATAATTTCTTGCCAGATAGAGTATTGATTTTTTTTTAGTTCAATCTAATGAAAAATAAAGGATTAGGAAGGTGTAATTATGTCAAAAGTTTGTGATATCTGTGGAAAGAGAGCACAAGTTGGAAATCATAGAAGTCATGCTATGAATGCGACGAAGAGGAAGTTTTATCCTAATCTCCATAAAATGAAAGCGGAGATTGACGGAAAGGTTAAGTCCGTTAAAGTATGTTCTTCTTGTTTAAAGGGCAACAAAGTAAAAAAAGTTGTTTAAAAACCAATAAATAAAGGAAAAGACCGGTAACGGTCTTTTTTTTTTGCATAAAATTTCAAATAATTCTTTACGGTAAATTAAACGATTCTCATATTGTAACCAATTCAAAACCATGGAGTAGAAAATGGAACTTGTATTAGAAAAAATTGATTTCCCCGAAGATTGCAATGTTATCTTTGGAATGTCGCATTTCATCAAAACAGTTGAAGATCTGTTTGAGGCAATGGTCAACAGTGTTCCCAATATCAAATTTGGGCTTGCTTTCAACGAAGCATCCGGTCCGTGTCTTGTCCGCAAAGAAGGAACCGATGACGATCTTATGCGGATCGCAATTGATAACTTACACAGAATAGGAGCTGGGCACACATTCCTTATCGTTATGAAGGACGCTTTCCCAATCAACGTACTTCCGGCAGTTAAGGCATGCAGGGAAGTAGTAAATATTTTTTGTGCTACTTCAAATCCTGTTCAGGTGATAATAGCGGAAACAGAACAGGGAAGGGGAGTGCTTGGCGTTATCGATGGTTCGTCGCCCAAAGGGATAGAACTGGATAGCGATATTACCCGCCGTAAGAATTTTTTACTTGATATTGGCTATAAAAGATAATGAGAACTTTTGTTGCTCTGGATCTTCCCGATAATATCAGAGATCATATTGCCGGAGTTATAAACAATTTTCGTTCAAATTGTCCTTTATGGGTCAAATGGGTTCCGCAAGAAAATCTTCATATTACTTTCCAATTTATTGGAGATACAAAAGAAAAAGATATTCCCGAAATTGCAGAATTTTTGGAAACCGGTTTTTCGGAACTTTCTTCGCCTGAATTTACTAAGCCAAAATTGGAAATTATTCCCGGCAGGGATCCGAAGATTATCTGGATCAGTTTGGAAAACAAAGATAGCTCAATACAGAAAATATCAAAAAGATTAAAAAGTAAACTAAGGCAAATGGGTTATAAAATTGATTCCAGACAGTTACGTTTTCATATAACTCTGGGTAGAATAAAAAAAAGGTTGCCAGAAAACCTTATCCATAAAATATTAACTACAGAGTTAAAGATAAATGGCTTTGAGGTTTCAAAAGCTGCATTATATCAGAGTTTACTAAAACCTCAGGGACCGCAGTATATTGAGATATTGAATATTAAATTTTAAACAAGGAGTTAATTATGGCTATTAAAGATAAGGATTCAGCTTTAAAAACAGCAATGAGTCAACTGGAAAAACAATTTGGAGTTGGCACAATAATGAGATTTGGCGATAAACCAAAAGTAAAAGTAGGTGTTATCCCAACCGGTGCCATCAATCTTGACGCAGCACTCGGAATTGGTGGAATTCCAAGAGGCAGAGTTACTGAAATCTATGGACCGGAAGCTTCCGGGAAAACCACTCTTGCATTACATATTTTGGCTGAAGCTCAAAAGTTGGAAGGTGTAGCTGCTTTTATCGATGTGGAACATGCACTTGATCCAATTTATGCTGCCAAGATAGGAGTCGATATTGAAAACATGCTTCTCTCTCAACCGGATGGCGGGGAGCAGGCACTGGAGATTGTAGAAACATTGGTGCGCAGCAGTGCAATCGATTTGATCGTGATAGATTCTGTTGCTGCTCTTGTTCCACGTGCGGAGATCGAGGGTAATATGGGTGATACTCATGTTGGTTTACAGGCAAGGTTAATGTCTCAAGCTCTCAGGAAACTTACAAGTATTATCAGCAAATCCAATACAGCAGTGATATTCATAAATCAAACACGAATGAAAATCGGTGTTCCGGCATATGTTAATCCGGAAACTACAACCGGCGGAGTCGCTCTTAAATTTTATTCATCCTTAAGGATGGAAGTGCGAAGAATAGGGTCTATCAAACAGATTGGTCAGGGTGCAGAAATCGTTGGAAATAAAACTCGCGTGAAGATAGTTAAAAACAAATTTGCGGCACCATTTAAAAAAGTAGAATTTCCAATTATATTTGGTAAAGGAATATCACATTTTGATCTTCTCGTGGAAATAGCTGTTGAACATGATATTGTGAATAGAAGCGGTTCATGGTTCTCTTACGGTGAAACCAAGATCGGGCAGGGATCAGATAAGGTTAAGGAATTCCTGCTTGAAAATGATGATGTTTTAGGAGAAATTGAAACAAAAGTAAAAGTAGCTTTAGGACTTATCGAATCATCTAAAGATGAAGTTAAAGACGATAAAAAGGACTAAAACTACTTCGATAGTTTTAGTTGATGATAAATATTGGGGGATCTTACCGGATAAGATCCTCCATTTTTATAATAAGGGACAGCTTGATCATTTTGACCTTAATGATGAAGAAGCAGCCAAACTTCTCGAAGAGATAAAAAAACAATCATGGAATAAACTACTCGATTTTATTGCTTACCGTGAACGCTCTTTTGATGAATGTAGAGAATTCCTTTCCAAAAAGATATTTCTGAAAAAAGAACTTCAATCTGTGTTACTCAGGAAAGCAGTTTCACTTAATTTTATTAATGATATTAGATTTGCAGAGATGCTCACGGATGATCTTATTAGAAGTTCAAAAAGCATAGTAGAGATAAAGAACAAGCTCTATCAAAAGAAGATCAATGAAGATATTATCTCAAGTGTATTACAAAAAAAATTTGATTCCCAAACAGCCGCCGATATTCTGGAAGCAAATTTTAAGAAAGCAAAAACAAGATTTTCCAACCTGACAAAAAATAAACGTAATGAGAAAATATTAAACTACTTGACCCGAAAAGGTTTTTCATATTGGGAAGTAAAAGAAAAATTGGATAAGGAAGGATGTTAATGGGAGAAATTGAAAAGATCAAATATTCATATCAGCAGATCCACGAGTTGGTGAAACAAATGGCGGGAAAAATAACAAAAGAATACGGAAAAATTGATATAATTATCAGCATTGCAACAGGCGGCTGGATTCCTGCTAGAATTCTGCGTACTTTTCTTCCACATTCAGACGAATTACCTTTGCCGTTATATTCTATCGGTATCGTTAATTATGACAGCCGCGATAAACTGCTCAGCGAGGCTATTATCGTGCAGGAACTTCCTGCCAAACTAAATCTTGCAAATAGGAATGTGCTGTTGATAGATGAAGTTGCAGATTCAGGCGGAACATTTGTAAAAGCGGTGGAATATCTCCAAACTAAAAATCCTGCAAAACTTTATACGGCTGTGCTGCATCTGAAAGAACAGAGCACTTTCAAACCGGATATTGTGGGTGAATTTGCTAAAGATAACTGGATTGTTTATCCCTGGGATGTTAAATAAGAAATAAGGAATTTGAAATGATTAGAAATACGATAGAGATACAATTGAGATATAATAGAAAGACATAGAAATTCAATTGAAAAATTTATATAAGGGCGGAAGAATGGGATTAGAAGATTTGGAAATTTATCAAATTGCGATGGAATTAGGTGAAAAATGTTGGAAAATAGTTATTAAATGGGATAATTTCCCTAAATTTTCAATTGGTAATCAATTAACTCGATCTGTTGATTCTATTGCTGCTAATATTAGTGAAGGATTTGGAAGATTTCATTACGGAGAAAAGAAACATTT
>JAUVLU010000056.1 GCA_030600585.1 Candidatus Cloacimonadota bacterium
GTATAATCCATTTTGAATGTCGGATACTACTTTTCGCTTAAAGGCATCACTGTAACGACGGCTTGTGCCTTTTCCTTTATAAACATTCTTCTTTTTCAACTTGACCTCCAATTGTGACAACCTATTTTAGGACAAGACAAAATGCAAGAAGAGAAAAAGTTTTCAGAGAGGTTCAATCGCTCTCCTCCAATGGATAAATGTTCATTATATTGAAAATATGTAGATTTATTAGAAGATTATATAAGGGAATTCAGCTAAATATTCATTAAAATGAAAAAAGAACTTGCCAACTTTATTCTGAATCAGAAAAATACACTTGGTTTTCATTTTAATGAAAATTGAGGTAAGAATGGATAAAAAAAAATTAGGGCAATTATTAAAAAGCAGACGTAATGAATTAGGTATAAATCAGATTGATCTATCTGAAATATCAGGAGTTGCACTTCACACTATCAGCGATATTGAATCAGGAAAAGGGAACCCTACTTTTGCAATACTGATTCAGATACTTGATGTTTTAGGTTTGGATATAAAAATAAAAGTGAAGGATAATGAATAATGTCTGCAAAAGGAAGAGTATATCAGAAAGGAAGATTTGCAGGGACTCTAGAAAAAAAGGGAAATGAATACATCTTTGTTTATGATGATGATTTCCTGCAGGATGAAAATACAAAATCCATAAGTTTGACTCTTCCAAAAAAGAAGAAGAAGTTCAAATCTCCTTACCTGTTTTCCTTTTTCTTTGGACTTCTTGCAGAAGGAATAACAAAGGAAATACAATGCAGGAAATTAAAGATCGATTCTAAAGATCACTTTCAAAGACTATTGAAAACAACTAAATATGATACAACTGGTTCAGTTACTGTCGAGGAAATAGATGAATAAATGTTTAGGATGTTTAAAAGAAATTTCTTCGGAAACATATTGTCCATCCTGCATAAGAACTTTATTTGATAAGAACAGGAATATCCGTCCAATTCTGAACTTTGATAAAAATGATTTCTTGAAAAAACGGATAGAACTTGCAGATAAATTTTCAATTTCCGGTGTTCAGGATAAAATTTCATTGAAGATAGAAAACAATGAATTGATTCCAACAGAGAAGAATGGTTTATTTATTCTCAAACCTATTCCTGTAAATCTTGTTCCGCAATTCACAGAAGATATTCCTGCCAATGAGCATCTGACGATGCAGATCGCAAAACAAGTTTTTAAAATGAAGACTGCTGAAAATGGACTGATAAAATTTTCTGATGGTGAATTGGCATATATTACAAAACGTTTTGATAGAGTAAATGATAATAAACTTCGCCAAGAGGATTTTTGCCAATTACTGAATGAAACACCTGAGAATTCAGGTAATAATTATAAATATGATAGTAGTTATGAAGAAGCTGGAAGAATGATACATTATTTTCTTACTGCTTCAAGAATTGAAATTGAGAAATTCTATTTGCAGGTTCTATTTAATTATGTTTTCGGAAATGGTGATGCGCATCTCAAGAATTTTTCACTTATCGAAAGTTCGTATGGAGATTATATTATGTCTCCAGCATATGATCTTATTAATACATCAGTTCATTTTCCCAATGAGACTCGAATGGCACTTGATCTTTTTAATAATTTCGAAACAAAAAGTTTTAAAATTAATGGTTTTTATAAAAGGATAGATTTTATTAAATTAGCAGAAAAGTTACGAATTAATTGGAATAGAGCAGACAGATTTATAAATGATTTTGTAATGAAAAGAGATATGGTTATTGAATTAATAAATCGTTCGTATCTTAAAGATATTGTGAAAAGCAGGTATTTAGAAATTTTTAAGGATAGATTAAAAGCGATAAAGTAACTCACCCTGCTGTCCCTCTCTTCAAAAACAAGAGAGGGAATCAGCCTGAGGCTGACAAGCATAAGAGAAGCAGGAAGAATCAAGCTCCCCTTTGTAAGGGGAGAAACGGCTTTAGCCGGAGAGGGGTTAACTAAAATGAGGATTAATTATGTCTGAGATCAAAAAGCAAAATAATAAATGCTCTCATCCAAAATGTGGTCGTGAAGTTTTTGAAAATGGTAAATGTATTCTTCATTGTGATAAGGATGATTGGTTTGAAGTAATGCCAAGTGGGCAAAAATTATGGAATAATGAAAAGCAGATAATTTTATTTTGGGAAGAGTTTAATAATTATAAGCATAAGTACATATTCAATATAATTTTTCCCGTTTTTCTTCAAATGTATCAATCTGAGGGTAAGTTAAAAAGCAGTTTATTTAATAATTTTAAAAATCAACGAGCAGAAGGAAGAGATTTTAATTTAGAATTTAATAATTGTTTATTCTATGGAAAAACATTTTTCCCTTCTAATTTGAATAATTTAGTTATTTCAGATTCAATTTTTTTTAGTGAATTTGAAATATCTTCTAATTCTAATGTAAGTTCGAATATTAAAATTGATGACGTTGAATTTAAGGAGAATGTAAAAATTGAAAACTTTTCTGAAAAGCTGAATAAGTTAGAAATTTATAAAACTACATTTAAGAAATTATTCAATTTTGTAGGATATAGTAAAAGGTTTTTAGCGAAAAAATGCAATTTTAATAAATCATATCTTTCAATAAATCCTAATGGTAAAGCTAAACCAGATTTCGAATTTATAGAAACTACTTTTAATAAAGAATTCTATTTTACATTATTCGATATACCAGTAAATATATTAATGTTCGATTATTGTAATATTCATTCAAGTTTTAATGTTTCTTCCAAAGGGAACAGTGTTGATTCTTGTTCACACTATGAAAACTCACACCTTGATTTGTTACGTTTTTTTCACTGTGACTTAAAATCAGAAAGTGTACTCAATATCAATGTTCAAGCAATACATAAAATAAGAATTGAGGAAGTAAAATACTCCGGTAAAATAATAATTAAAGATATAAATAAAAATGACATTATAGTAATTAAAGATAGTAACATACCAAACACAATTCTTATGAATTGTTTTCTTAATGATTCTGATATCACAATTGTTAATTCATCTTTATTTGCCAGTAATAATTATTTAGTAATCAATAATATAAGTTGGCCTACTATAGAAAATTTCCATTGCAATCGTGATACTTTTCGCCAACTCAAAATTGTTAATGATAAACAAGCAAATTACATTGAAGCAAATAAATTCTATTCAGCGGAGATGGAGGAATATCATCGTGAACTTATTGATAAAGATTGTAAAGCATCCCCTAAAGAGAAATTCGTATTCAATATTAGCTATTTAATTTCAGATTTTTCACGTGATTGGGTTTTACCAATAATCTGGTTTTTTGTTTTTGGCTTTCTGTTCGCATTTATTTATTATCTTAATATTGCAGATATTAATAATCAAAATTTCGTAGCTTGGGGAGCACTTCTATTAAGCATTACAATATATTCCTATGATTACTTTGCATTTAACAATATTAGATCATCTTTATTCTTACTGTTTTTAGTTAGCGGTATTAATTATTTTATGAATACTCAAACAGAATCAATAAAAAAACTAATTTTTTTCATGAATCCGTTGAACACTTCAGGATTAAATAATAATGATGCATGTTTAAATACATCAGACCTCAATTATTGTGATGAGCGATTGATTTGGTGGATTCTGTTTCGAATAATTTCGATATTTATTATTTATCAATTTGTTACAGCGTTAAGAAGGCAAACGAGAAGGTGATTCAAAATGATGAAGAAGAAAAAGAAAAGAATAGAAAAAAAGAATAAACCCCCTTTTGTTCCCCCTTGTAGAAAAGGTGGAAGAGAAGTGATCGTTTTTCTGCGAAAAGCCGACACATAAAAGTGGGACAGATTCAAGCTCCCCTTTGTAAGGGGAGATGCCAACAGGCAGAGGGGTTATTAATTATAAAGTGAATGTTAGTTTTAAACTAAATTAATTTAAAAAAGGAGAAACCCATGGGACAAAGAGGTAATTGGAGTAGTCGTCAGGCATTTATTTTAGCAGCAATTGGTTCAGCTATCGGTTTGGGAAATATTTGGCGTTTTCCGTTCAAATGTTATGAATCGGGTGGGGGAGCATTTCTCATTGCTTATCTCATTGCAATGCTTTCTGCCGGAATTCCACTAATGATTTTGGAATTAAGTTTTGGTCACCATTTCAAACTTGCAGCACCGCTTTCATTTTCTAAAGTGAATAAAAAGTTTGAATGGATCGGCTGGTGGGCGGTAATTGTTGGTTTTGTGATCACGACTTATTATGCCGTAGTTATGGCGTGGGGTCTGAATTATACAGTATTTGCAACCACACAAGCCTGGGGAAAGGATACCGGAGATTTTTTTTACAATCATTTCTTGAATTTAACAAGTGGTCATTTTGATTTTGGTGGAATTCAATTGCCAATATTAATAGCACTTTTAGTAAGCTGGATATTGATAGTTGGAGCGATTTGGAAAGGCGCAAAAACGGTATCTAAAGTTGTCTATTTCACAGTTTTTATACCCTGGTTGCTGCTTATCATTTTTGTAATTCGGGGAGTTACACTTCCTGGTGCAATGGATGGATTAAAATTTTATCTAACGCCGCATTTTGAAAAACTTCTTGATCCCAGCGTTTGGGTGGCAGCTTACGGACAGGCATTCTTCTCGCTTTCAATAGGTTTTGGAATCATGATAGCCTACGCAAGTTTCCTACCTAAAAAAAGTGATATAATAAACAGTGCACTTATTATTGCATTGAGTGATGGAGCAACAGCATTTGTTGGAGGATTTGCAGTTTTTGGAGCTTTGGGATATTATGCAAATATGACAGGTCAGGCAGTTGAAAACGTGCTGAAAGGCGGACCGGGATTGGCATTTGTAACTTATCCTGCAATTATAAACATGCTCCCAATGGCAAAAGTATTTGGAATATTATTCTTTTTGATGTTGTTAACTTTAGCAGTTGATTCAGCATTTTCTCTTGTGGAAGCTATTGCATCTTCTTTGCGTGATAAATTTGGATGGAGTCATAAAAAATCAAATTTAATTACTGCCGGTTCAGCTTTTGTAATAGGAATTTTATTTACGACCGGTGCCGGACTCTACTGGTTGGATCTTGTAGATAAATGGTTGGAAGTATTCGGTCTTTCAATGGTTGTTTTGGTTGAATGCATTGTACTTTCATGGTTCTTTAAAATAGATGAACTAAGAAAATATGCCAATGATTATTCGGAAGTAAAAGTTAGCAAATGGTGGAATTACATTCTTAAATTCTATGTTCCGATAGTGGTATTTGCACTAATTCTAACAGATGCGATCAAACTAATAACAAAAGGATATGAAGGATATCCTGCAAAAGCTTTGCTGTTTGGTGGTTGGATGGTTGTGATAGTTGTTCCAATATTAGCTATTATTATTGCTTCTGTTAAAAGTAGAGGAGAAATAAAAGAAGTAGATATACACCATCCGTCAAAGCCATTTGTTTCTGATATTGGTTATACGCGTTTGTATAGATATTTAAAAGCTGTTTTTTTCGGTGGATTGTTATTAATAGCGGTAATTATTTTAAGCAATTTTATTGCATCGTTGGCTGTTCTTGTAATACCTTTGATAACCCTTTTTATTTTTTTGGCTTTGGTTGGAGGAGCGATCTATTTTGCCAGAATCTCTATGAAAGAGGGTCATCGACGAGATGAGTGGGCAGAGCAGGCTTTGGAAAAAGATTGAATTTCTTAACCCGACTCGGGTTTTGTAAAATAAATTGAAAATGTCTTCCTGAGTGTCCGGCATAGCCGGATGTATCGAAGGATAGTGAAAGAAACAAAGATATTATCTCGACACTTCGATACGATACTCCGTATCTACTCAGTGTGACAAAGGTAGGATATATGAAAAAAATAATATTGATAATTCTGCTAATACTCACCTGCAACGCATTTGCAGATGTTAATGAGAATGATATTCTCAAGCGTAGAGCAAAGCATTACAGATCTCGTAAACAATATGAGAAAGCAATTAGTCTTTATGAAACGATACTTGAGAATGATCCGAATGATATTGATAATATTCGCAATTTAGTACTTATTCTAATCCAGACATCAAAGATCGAGAAAGCGGAAAAACTTCTGAATTCTTATAAAAACAAAATGCAGGAAGACTTACATTTTCACCTTAAATTAATGATCCTGCTGCATAAAGCAGAATTTGCCGAAGCGCAAAAATGGAGTAATAAATTTCTTAATAAACGAAGTGGAAATATAAATAATTATGGTAACGTTGCCAAAGTTTTTGAACAATACCGTCAATATGAAACTGCTGTTGAAATATACCAGAATGCCCGCAAAATTGCCGGAGATGAAAATCTGTATGTTCGGGAACTTGCTTATAATCATCAAGCACTCAAAGATCATAAAAATGCTGTGAGAGAATTTGTCAGATTAGTTGAGAATAGAAATTCATATTCTTCTTTTGTTTTCAGCCGGTTTAAAACGATGTTGAAAGAAGATGTCTCGGTAATTAGGTATATAAAAGATACAGCCGGTAAAAATAAAAATCCGGTAATTAAAGAGATCTATGCACTTTGTCTCGGAGAGATCGGTGAATACGAAAAAGCTTTGAAGGAATATGAAAATCTTCCTGCTGAAAATATTCTAAAATTTGCAGATTACATTGAAAATAACGGGAGATCGGATATTGCGATAAAAGTTTATAATATCTTTTTAGATAGAAGTGTTAATATTATAGAAAATGCTAAAACCAAGATCAGACTTGCTAATATTTATATCGAGCAAAATGAGCTGACAAAAGCAGAAGAAATTTTATTGGAACTGTATCGGAATAAGGATATCAAATTAAAAAAGAATAGATTTAAAACTCGGGCAAACAGACAGTGCAGGGAACTTCTTGCTCAAATTTATCTAATGCGGAACGCTTCCCAAAAAGAGATCATACAATTTCTTGAGGAAGCTAAAGAATTCACTTTCAATAAAAATGAAATCGGTGAGATAGAGTATAAAATTATTCATTTATTGATCATGAACGAGAAGAATGATCTGGCGAAAGAGAAGTTGATGAATGTGTTGAAAAATGAAAATTCCGGCTCTGATATTTTTAAGAAAGGTTATTATTATTCATTTCTGATAGCCGTTATGACCAATGATGCAGAATCCGACAGTTTGCTGGGTGAGCTGCTTATTAATATCCCGGGAGATGAAGTAACCAACGATGCCTTATTACTTTTTCAGAGCACAAATCAATTCCAAAACGATGCAGACCGGAAGGATCTTTTAAATGCGTACAGGAAGAGATCGTTGTATGAGAATTCTGAAGCAATTGAAATATTGCGTTCTATTTATGAAAGATCTAAATTGGAAGATATGTTGTTTCTGGCAGGAGAATGGGCTATGCAAACCGGTAAAATGGAGCTTGCTTTAGAGATATTTTCACACGAGTTTTCCAAACCGGACATGCAGCAATATGCAATATTAAAACTGGCTGAGATAGAAAAGGATAAAACAGAAAAGAAAAATTATAGCAGAAACTTTTTGCAGAATAATCCGCAGTCGGTTTTCTCTCCGCAATTCAGAAGGATTTTGGGGAACTAATGAAGAATATTCTCAATTATATTGTTCCATTTCTTATTCTGATATTAGTTTTCAGATTTTTCAATTTCATCATGTATTTTGCAATTCGATTTTGGTATGTTTCAATTCCTTTAGCATTATATTTATTCTATGAATTTAGAAAAAGCAGCAAACGGAAGAAATTCAAACATGATACGGGTCTGGATCCCGATAAGGAAGTAAAATTGAAAGAAGATGCTGTTATCGAGGATGAAGAAAAATGAATAACGGCGTAAACGCCGTTGTGGTTTGTGTTTGGTTTTCTTTGAACCTACGCCTAAAGGCGCAGGTTATTGGAGAAAGTTACTTAAATAGCCCAGTCGTTTACGGCTGGGAAAAATGAGACACACACGAAATAATAAACGTCGTTCACGGCGTGATGTAGGAGAGGAGAATTTCAAATTATATTAAGAGGAGAATATGATAGATAATCTTTCTAAACATAATCGTGCGCTGTTGCAAAATTATCAATATCATCTTAAAGTAGAAAAGGGTCTCTCCGAAAACAGCATAACAAGCTATGAACATGATATTTCCAACTTGCTTACACAGGTGGAGAAAGATATTGAGAAAGTTACAAATAAGGATATAATTAATTTTTTTGTTACTCTTCAGGAGGTAGGTCTTACTAATTCAACAATTGCCAGAAAGCGAAGTTCGATCAGATCATTTCTCAAATTTTTAATCGAGGAAGAAATTGAAATCTCATGTGATGTCGATGATATTCCAAGCATCAAACCTTCGCAAAGATTACCCGATGTTCTTAGTGTTAAGCAAATGCTGAAGCTCTTGGACAGCATTCCTACCCAAAAACCGACCGATCTGCGCAATAAAGCAATGTTGGAACTCATGTATGCAACCGGCATCAGGATTTCGGAGACTATAAATATTTCTATGCACGATGTATATTGGGATGAAAAAGTTGTCCGAGTTCTGGGAAAAGGCGGTAAGCAGCGTGTTATTCCAATTGCGCAAAAATCTTTGAACTATCTTGAAGAATATTTTAATTCTGCACGTTCATTGTTGCGGAAAGATAAAAATACCGACATTCTTTTTCTTAACAGATTTGGAAATAAACTTAGTAGAATGGGTATATGGAAAGTGATAGATAAACTTACAAAAGAAGCAGGGATTTCCAAACATGTATCTCCTCATACTTTCCGGCATTCTTTTGCTACACATCTTTTGGAAGCCGGCGCAAATTTGCGGGTCGTGCAAATGCTGTTGGGTCACTCAAGTATAAATACAACGCAGATCTACATTAATATCGATAATAATTTTATTATGAAAGAACATCGGCTTTATCATCCCAGAAGTTGAGTGTTGAATTAGCTAACCGAATAGAATAGTTGACATTAATAATTAATCAAAAAAAATGTCGAAGCTTAAAATAATGGAGGAAAAAAATGTATAAAAAGTTCTTAATAATAACATTATTGTTACTTACACTAACCATATCTAACTTATTTGCAGAAAAGTCTCTTGAGAGAATCGCAAATGAAAAAGGCGTTGAAGCTGAAACACTATATAATGCTAAAAAATTCGTAGAATCAGCACAAACATTCGAAGCTGCAATTGCCAAACTTGAAGAAGCTGTAAAGACAGATTGTATTCCACTTGATAATGAGAAAATTTCAAGATGGCTCGAACTTGCTTTTAATGGCTATTATCAAGGAAAAAAGTTTGAAAATGCTATTAGAATATTAGATAAGCAGCTCGAACTTGATCCTACAAATTATACACTTGTTAATTACAAATCAATAATTCTAAAAAAATACCTGAAAAGAGTTGATGAAGCAATTGTTGTGTTAAAAAAGTATAATACTGCTAAAAGAAGTTTTAAAGTTGAAAAGAAGATCGCTTCTTATTATACAGATATTGAAGACTACGAAAATGCAGTTATCTGGTATAATAAAGCTTATGAGCAAAAGCAAGATGCAACTGTTATAAAAAATATTGCAGCGATATATCTTAAACTTGGAAAGAATAGTGAAGCCATAACAGCTTATGAAAATTTTATTAAAACTAATCCGAATGAAAGCGTACTTGCAAGAACTTATATGAATCTTGGCAAATTGTATGAAGATATGAAAAATAATGCTAAATCGATTGAGAATTATGAGAAATCGATTAATCTTAAATATAATAGCAATATAGTTCTCGGTCTTATCACGAAATATTATGATGGAAATTCCTACGATAAAGCATTGGAAAAAATTGCTCTTCTCCTTGAAAATAAACCCGGTAATAATGATGCTATCTATTATCGTGCAATGATCCACTTTAATCGTGGTGAAAAAGAGCAGGCAACCGCTGATTTCCAAACAATATCTTCCGATCCAAAATATTCTAAATTAGCAAAAGGCTTTATTGAAAGTATAAAATCCGAATAAGGAATTGGAATAAAAAATGAGAAAAACTATTATTGCCGGAAATTGGAAAATGAATAAGACCTTTCTGGAAGCGGATATTTTTTTATTTGAACTTTCAGAGAACCTTGAAAAAATAGAACTTGGCACAGTAGAAGTAGTTATCTGTCCACCTTCTTTATATTTGGAATTAGCTTCCGATATTGCTACTGATTCAAAATTTCATATTGGTGCTCAGAATGTTAATGATAATGCTGATGGTGCTTTCACGGGTGAGATCTCCGCTGCCATGCTGCATTCAATGGATTTGAAGTATTGTATTATCGGGCATTCGGAAAGAAGGAAATATTATTCTGAGTCTGATGAGATGATAAATGCAAAATTAAAAAAATTGCATGAGAATGAAATAATTCCGATCTTATGCATTGGGGAAACATTAGAGCAAAGAGAACAGGGAATTACAAAAGATATAATTCTTGCTCAACTCGATGGTGGTTTAAATGGTGTTGAAATCGAAGATAATGTTGTAATCGCTTATGAACCTATATGGGCTATTGGAACAGGAAAAACTGCCACTCCTCAGCAAGCTCAGGAAATCCATTCACTGATCAGAAATTGGTTGGAAGAAAATTATTCCAAGGATATTTCAGAAGAGACATCGATACTTTATGGTGGAAGTATGAAGCCTGAGAATGTAAAGGAACTGCTATCACAATCTGATATTGATGGTGGTCTTATTGGCGGTGCTTCACTCGATGTATCAAAGTTTTCTAAAATGATCGAAACAGCCGTGGAATTATAAAGATAATAAGAAAATAGATCTAAGCCCGCGGTAATATATACTGTGGGCTTAAATTATTTAGAGGTAAATATATGTTAGATATGAAATTTATTCGTGAAAATCCTGAATTAGTAGAAACAGCTATCAGTAACAAAAATGAGAAATCTAATCTGAAAAAAGTTCTGGAACTGGATAAGAAAAAGCGTGAACTTCAGTTTAAATATGATACAATGCGCGCCGAACAAAATATTGTATCAAAGCAAATCCCAGAATTAAAGAAAGCAAAAAAAGATACTACAAAAATCGTTGCTAAAATGAAAATGATCTCAAATAAATTAAAAAATATTTCGGTTGAATTATCTAATATAAATGAGGAATTGGAAACGGAGCTTTTGAATATTCCTAATATTCCTTATAAAGATGTTCCAATTGGCGGAGAATCTGAAAATGAATTTGTTCGAGAATGGGGTGAGAAAAAGCAATTTAATTTCAATCCTGCCGGTCATCTTGAACTTATAAAAAAAAATAGATTATTAGATATAAAACGTGCTACAAAATTATCAGGGAGTGGATTCGTTGGTTATACCGGAAAGGGAGCACAATTGGAACGAGCACTTATTAATTTCATGTTGGATTTCCATATTAATAAACATGATTATGAAGAGGTGAGTCTACCCATATTGGTTAATAGGCAGGCTATGACCGGAACAGGTCAGCTTCCTAAAATGGAAGATGATATGTATCACGTGAATGAAGATGACCTTTTCCTTGTTCCAACTTCCGAAGTATCGGTTACAAATCTGTATGCTCAAGAGATACTTCCATATGAAAAACTTCCTCGGAAATTCGTTTCTTATAGTCCTTGTTTTAGAAGGGAAGCTGGTTCGTATGGCAAAGAGACGAAAGGACTGCAGCGTGTTCATCAGTTCAATAAGGTTGAAATAGTTCGATTTGTTAAGCCTGATACATCTTATGAAGTGTTAGAAGAAATGCTGAACGATGCCGAAAACATCTTAAAAGCTCTTGGGCTGCATTATCGAGTTATCAGACTTGCAACCGGTGATCTTAGTTTTGCATCTGCCAAAACTTATGATATCGATGTTTGGGCACCCGGAGAGGAAAAATACCTGGAAGTATCTTCTGTTAGTAATTTTGAAGATTTTCAAGCTCGCCGTGCTTCTATTCGTTTTAGAAATGAAAGTGGGAAAGTAGAATTCGTTCATACATTAAATGGTTCGGGTCTGGCAACTCCAAGAACTTTTATTGCACTTATTGAATCTTATCAAAATGAAGATGGGAGTATTGATATACCTGAGGTTTTACAGCCTTATTTAAATAATAAAAAAATATTGTAATTTTTTTGTAAAACGCTATATTATTGTATATGTGAAGTTAAGTTTGTAGTTTGTCATTAATAAAGAAGAAACAGTAATAAAAACATAACAATTAATTTGACATAAAAGGGGTAGATTTCAGATTTGCCAAACCTCATAAATACGGGGTGTTTTTTGTTGTTCATTAGAGATTAATTAGATAGAAGTGTGGTGAGTGAGAGATAACAATAATTATGAT
>JAUVLU010000038.1 GCA_030600585.1 Candidatus Cloacimonadota bacterium
TATTTTCATAAACTAATTACCTCCATATCACACATAATAAAAAGGATATAATGTTTGGCGTGTGCGGCGGGATCGGAACGATCACGACCGAACAAACCGCTAAACCTGAATCGGAACGATTCAGCCAAGACAAACCACCCAGCTTACCCGCTGACACGTTTGTTAGGTGAATTTTCATTAAGATCATTTTATTTAAACTTCTCAAAATTTATAGGAATTCTTTTTTCTTTATCTCCAGATGATAACAAATTGTTAGTTTGTGGTGTTCTAAAAACAATTTCATAAACGCCTTTTTTGTTAAGTTCATCAATGCTATAAATATTATCATTTTCAGAAAAATAAATTGTGTCGATTTTGTTACTTTTCACTTCACCAATATATACGTTAACAGAATCTGCAGGAAAACCAGAATAATTAATAATATCACTTTTCGAATATCCCATTAATTTCAGTTGCTTACAGTAAGCGATTTTTTGTTCTTTTGTATAAGCAGAAGTATAGAGTTGAGTGTATTGCATCGCTTTTTGCATTGCTTTTTTTTGAATTTCATCTATTTGAGGTACAATTATTAAATCAAACGGATTATTTTTATTCATAGCGTTAATTTGATTTATTGTTGGAACTCGTATACCATCTCTCAAAAGGAAAAAATCTTCTTCGTATGCATAAGTATTCCACGTTTTAGTACTTGTATACTGAGGTTTCACATCAAGTTTTACTGCATTCATTTTTGATAAATATTCAACTTTTGAACTATCAATTTCAATATATTCTCTGGCACAATTTTTACTATGCTCTGCAATTAATCTTAAAGGTGTGTATAGTTTACAATAAACAGTCATATTTCCGAAAGATGCTTTTGTAAGATAAGCATAGTCGACAGCTTCACCATCCTTTTCTTGTTTACCAAAAGCAATTGCAAAATTTACTTCTTGTTTAGAAGGATTTTTAATAATACCTTTAAGATGAGTTTGATAATTTGCTGGAATCTTTTTAATATATCCCTGTTCACGTAAACTCCATCCAGAATATGAACAACTAACTGCAATGATTAAAATTAATAAAAACAATAGTATTTTTTTCATAGATCCTCCAATTTTATTGTAGAATTTTTATAACTAATTTCACCTAACATTTGCACGCCACGTCCTTTTTTTATGGCACATAACTAACTTATAATTACACTAAAAAGGTTCACCATAACTCCAAAGTTGTATCTATCACAAACCATTAATCTTTATTTTCAACGTTCTTATCTAATCATCATTCAAAAAGCCTACCGTAAAAATTTGAAATAAAAAAAATGTGTCAATCAAATTGTAGCACATGTATCCTTCGGGAAAATTTCGAAACCAATGTATTCTTTTTTATTCTAAAGAATAGCAAGAAGATTTTTCACATGGAGACTGGCAAGCATTTACCTTCATTTCTTTTGTCCCGACAAAAGAAACGAAGCAAAGAAAAACTCCCGTCGAATATAAATTACTAAAATTGGTAAACACCACTAAAAAATCTTAACCCTATGGAATAATTGCCAAAGGCAATTACTGCTTTACAGTATTCCACTGGGTTAACTCGTTATTGTCTAAGTAGAATCTATGAAGGAAATTAGAAAAAACTCAAACAGAAGATTTTTCTTAACGCTTGTTTATTACCAATTTCTTAACATAATTTATATTATGCCGGTTTTAAGATAATTACAGTTTCGAGTCGATACTTGCAAATCGACTCGAAGTTGTATATACGAAAGATAAAAATTCACAAATATTGTATCTTACTTTCTACTGAGTTTCTTCAATTAATCTATTTCTTATAATTACAAAATTATTGGTTTCTTCTCGTTCTATATGATAAACTTCCCTGAGAACATCAAAAATACCGGCGCCCACTATTTTTTTTGTGATCTTTAGTTTTGAGCCGTCCCACTGAATTTCTTTTACTATTTCTTTCAGGTCAGAGGTTTTTTCTTTTCCCTTGCGGATGCGGGTGAATTTTAATTCGGAACTTTGCTGGAAAGTATTTGTATATTTTTCAAATTGTGTTTTCAAGTCTGACGATGGGATTACGATCAATTTTTCAAATTCATAAAAATCCATTGCCAGCATTTTCTTGTTGTTAATGCGAATAATATTGTTGATCTTCAGTTGCTTCGGCATTACTTTTTCCAGCTTTTTTAGGATGTCTTCGGAATCTGTTATTTCTTTCATAGCAAAGTCGAAGTATTCGTTTTTCCCTTGAACACCAATAGAAAGCGGTGGACCAAAACGCAGCAAAGGATGAACATTGAAACCTTTCGAAAAAACGATCGGCAGCTCGGAAGCTCTGATCACATTGTAGAACATTCTTACAATATCGAGATGCGAAACAAATTGCATTTCATTCATTTGCCGGTAGAAAACTCGATAGTAATAATTTGGTAAATTTGTAATTTCTTCTTGTGAAACCTCAAATTTTGGAGTTACTAATTTCTCTACATATTTTGGTGAAATAGTTCCCGAACAAACTCCACAGTCTGTGCATTTCCCGGTTCTGCAATCTTCTGTAATTACGGCTTGTTTTGCTTTCTCCCATTCTAATTGCAGGAATTCTTTTTTAATTCCAATATCGATATGTTCCCAATTAAGTTTGGAATCCAATGGAATTTCAGATAAATGATCTTTGAAAATTATTCCTGTTCGTTTTGCAGCTTTTTCCCAGAATTCAAAACAGAAATGCTCATTCCAGGCGTCAAAAACAGCACCGTTCCTGTAGGCTTGGTAGATCATTTCCCCTATTTTCCTGTCACCCCGTCCGATAATACATTCCAGGATGGAGCTATCCACTTCATGGTATTTTATTTTTATGAACCTGTGCTTTTGGAATGTATTCTTGATTTTTAAAATCTTTTTCAGAAGAATTTCTTTATCTTCCATTTTTGCCCATTGGAAAGGCGTGAAAGGTTTTGGCACAAAAGGTGAAATGGTAATATTTATTTTTAATCTTTTTTGTGAAACCCGGATAATTTCATAAATAAGTTCTATCAATGCATCGATGTCAGAGTCTTCTTCGAATGGAAGCCCTATCATAAAATAGAGTTTAATAAGTTTCCAGCCATTTTTCATAACGATCTTCACACTTTCAAATATTTCTTCTTCGGAAATGTTTTTATTGATGATATTCCTTAATCTCTGGCTGCCGGCTTCCGGTGCTATTGTAAGTCCTGTCTGCCGCATCGCATTCATCAATTTAGTGAGTTCATCATCTATGCTGTCTACCCGCAGTGACGGCAATGACAGGCTGGTTTTATTCAGGTTCTTGTATATCTCCATCAGGAGCGGTTTTATACAGGTGTAATCACTTGAAGAAAGAGAAGTGAGTGCTGCTTCTTCCCATCCATATTTTTTTACTTCTTTAATTAGCTGTTCCAGGATAACCTGCGGATCTCTTTCCCGTACAGGACGGTAGAACCTTCCGGCAAAACAGAACCGGCAGCCCCGAGAACATCCACGCATGATTTCAGAAATAAATCGATAATGAGTTGGCATCATCCAGGGGACAAGCTGATTTTTGTAGATCTTTGACCTGTCATCAAAATCCATGAATTTTCGGGCTTTTATCTTTCCATTGTTCTTTTTGTAAAGTTGGGGAATGTAAACGCCTTCGATCTTACCAAGATTTTCCAGTTTTTCTATGCGAGATATCTGTTTGTCTTTTTTCAGTGAATTCTTTATTTCGATCATTGCCTCTTCACCGTCACCGATGAGAAAGCCGTCGAAAAAATCAGCCAACGGTTGCGGATTTGCAGCACCGGGACCTCCACCGAATACGATGGGATCGTTCTCTTTTCGTTCGGAACTCATAATGGGAATCTGTGATAATTCCAGCATATAAAGGATATTCGTGTATGTGAGTTCCGTTTGCAGCGTAAAACCGATAAGATCAAAATCCTTAACTGCTGCAGAACTTTCCAATCCGAAAAGGGGAATGTGATTCTCTTCAAGGATCTTTCCAAAATCCAGCGAGGGAGCATAAATGCGGTCGGCAACTGCATCTGGTTCGTTATTCAGGATCGTGTAGAGTATCTTCAAACCAAGATGCGAGAATCCCACTTCGTAAACATCAGGGAAAGCCAGGCAAAAATTAACGGTCTGCTGTGAGGGTTGTTTATGAAAGCTGTTTAGTTCACCGTTTATATATCGTGCAGGTTTTGTGGTAGAAGCAAGAAGATGTTCATATTTTACTTTTGTATATTTCATATTCTATATTAGCATATTCTAAAAAGTTGTCTTGGAGTAATAACAAACCGTTCAGCCTACGGCGCCCAGACGAGTAAAACAGCTTGTTAAAATTTTCCTATCTCATTAGCCACCAACTTAAGTTGGTGGTTAATATGAAGAAAGATACCATTAACCGTTTCAACGGTTTCAAAATATTTGATAAATCTTCTAACATATTTCTAATTACATCTTTTTTAGAACATACTTAAAATTACTTTTTTTACTTTTAAAGTTTCCCAAAACTGTGTTTTCAACTTAGGAAGTTTTTTTTATTTGACATTGTTAAATATTTAACTATATTAACTATTGAGTAATGAAAATTAAAAATAAAGGAGAGAAAATGGAACATTTAACACAAGAAACTTTTAAAGAAAAAGTTTTCAATTATGAGAAAAATAAAGATTGGAAATTCGAAGGTGATAAACCATGTATTATCGATTTTTATGCGGATTGGTGCGGACCTTGTAAAATGGTTGCGCCTGTTTTGGAAGAACTTGCCAAAGAATATGAAGACAAAGTTAACATATACAAAGTAAATACGGAAGAGCAACAAGAATTAGCCGCTGCTTTTGGTATACGCAGTATTCCATCAATATTATTTTGCCCTGAAGATGATAAACCGCAGATGGCAATGGGAGCATTACCTAAAGAATCGTTTATAAAATCGATCGAAGATGTACTTAAAGTGAAATAAATTTGACAGGAAATACAAATTTTATTCTAAAATTAAGAATGGAGTAATATATGAAAAGTGTTGTAATTTTCAGTACACCAACTTGTTCATGGTGTAGAAAATTAAAGAGTTATCTCAAAGAAAATAACATCCGTTTTAAGAATGTTGATGTTTCCAGAGATCAAAAAGCAGCCCGTGATATGATACGCAAATCCGGTCAGCAGGGAGTTCCGCAAATGTGGATCAATAATCGTTCGATAGTAGGATTTGACAAAGCAAAGATCGATAGAATGTTAGCTATTAAACAGGAGAAATGATGAGAAAAATAGTTTTCTTAATAATTACATTAATGATAATTTTACCTTTGTTTTCAGAAGAAACTTTATCAAAACCGGAACACTTAACTTTAGGAACTTTTAAAGAAAAAGTTTTCGATTTCGAGACTGAAACAGAATGGAATTTTAAAGGCGAAATCCCTGCAATTATAGATTTTTATGCGGATTGGTGTGGACCCTGTAAACGAGTTGCACCGATTATGGAAGAGTTGGCAATTGAGTATGAAGGGAAAGTAACGATTTATAAAATAGATACCGAAGACCAAAAACAACTTGCAGCAATATTCGGAATTCGCAGTATCCCATCTATCTTGTTCATTCCAAAAGATGGGCAACCGCAGATGATGACGGGAGCGCTTCCAAAAGAAAGCTTTGTAAAGATGATCGGGGAAGTATTAAAAGTGGATTAGTTTCTTCTCTGTTAGCTAATAAATCTGTTTAGTTATTCGTTTAGCTAATGAATAACTAATTATGTTGCTAACGGTTGAACTCACCGGCGGACAGCGAAACTATTCCACAAACTTTAGTTATTAGGCAAAACTTCATCTTTACTCTCAATTTCAAAATAACGCCCTGCAATTTAGCCGTCCGGTGGAGTGAGGGTTATAATCGCATATCAACCCCCCAAAATATTTCAATCTAAAACAACCCTTTATTTTATATCAATTAATATGCCAAGGCTCACTAAAAGCAAGGCTGAAATCAACCATACCATTTGGTTGAAACATATAAACTGCGATTGAAATATCCCAACCAGACCATTCTGTGGGTATTGTAAAATCTCGAACGCCCTGTAATTGATAATTTATATGATGACCTTCACCCAATGAAACAGTCTCTTCATATAACGGTGTAATCGATTCATTAATATGCCATAAAGAGTATTTAAATATTACAGTTCCATACCTTGAGTCATTAAAATCAATAACAGGTATTAATGAATATGTCATACCAGTATTTAGTGAATATGTTGGATATTTATCCACAACATCTACACCTTCTCCAATGACATCTATGTAGATCCATTCTCTAATAGGATCTTCAATTTTCCCATCTGATACATCTAAACGGATAGTAAGATTATGTGAATTCAAAACATCTACTTCAGGACCTGAAAATGGAAATTGCCAATAAATTGATTGTCCTACTCCACTGAAATTATCACCATATAAAGAATATCCACTCCAAGAAAAAGATAGCTCATCCCCATCCTCATCATCTGCAGTAGCATAAATAGTTGTTGAGTTATTATAGTATAAATAAATGGGTGACCCGGGGTTTGACCACAAACCTGTTATAACTGGTTCGTGATTGCTTTGAGAATTAACTAATTGTTTTTCATCTTCACAAGAAACTGTAAAAACAAATAATAAACACATCATTATTATTGACATTTTGGAATTCATTTTTCATATCTCCTTTTTCATTTTAAATACAATGTTTTTATCTTATATGGATAGTAAAATAACCGAAGAATGGATAACCAAGTGGTGGAATAATTGCCCAATTATCAGCGGTATCAGCAGCAATCAATTGATAAATAATATTTCTCTGAACATTATATCCTGGAATAGTATAACTATATAGATTACCACCAATAGGAGTCATATCATGTGTGTAACTTTCCAAATTATTATTGTTAGTATCTTGCAACCACCATTTAATTTCTACAGACTCTAATTCTATATCATCATATGCAGTAGTAATTATTTCAATTGAAGTATTTAAAGGAATATTAGTTAAATAAGTAGCATCACTTTCTATTACAGGAGCATTGTTATCGTTTGGTTCAGCAATTTCTTTTTCACATCCTTGTGTCAAAAAAAATATAAGAAGTAAAATTAGTAATTTATTTTCCTTCATAATTAGCCCTCTATTATAAAATCATATGCAGTATAACATATATTAGACTGCTTAAAATTCCATATCCTGTTTAATTAAGCAGGATATTACTAAATTGCGATATTTACATTTCATATTTTTATTTCTCTTAAATTTAAATACTAAATCATTTATAATGATTCTGTGTTTTTCTGTCAAAGCTTTTCTCTGCAAACAAAAAAAAGGTTCTAATATTTCATCGAGCCGTATGTTATTATTTTACCTATTTTTAGTTAATAACCAATTCAGCATAATAACCATCTTCATTTTTTTCCATTTTGTATCCGCGAGTCTTGAACATATGCAGCATAATGTGGTTTATTGCTAAGATATTTGCATAGATCTTCTGAGTTCCACGTGCTTTTGCAATGTCTTGAATATAATCGGTAAATTTATTTCCAAGCCCAAAATTTTGCCATGGATCTGCAATCACAATAGCGAACTCGGCTGTTTCATTATATTGATCAGCGATCAACCTGGCAACACCCGCCATCTTTTTCACACCATCTTCCTCAACTTCAGCAATGATGGCAATTTCACGATCATAATCGATTTGTGTGTATCGAACAAGTTTTTCGTGAGAGATGTCTTTAATCAATTGGAAAAAGCGGAATCTTTGTGTGCGTTCGGAAAAATTTGAGAACATCTCTTTTTCTATCAATTCATCTTCCGGCTTGATTGCTCTCAGGGTTACCTTCTGTCCGTTTTTCATTGTGTATTCGGTTGTAAACTCTGATGGATAAGGTGAAATAACCAAATGCTTGCTGTAATTTTCTTCGACATCCGTTACTGTTTTATCCAATAAAACTTTTGCATCCAAAACTACTCCTCCACGCTCATCAACTCCGAAAGGATTAATATCTATTTCGAGGATTTGCGGGAAGTCCATTATCAGATAGGCAAATTTATAAAGCAGGAATTGGATAGAAGAAATATCTGCACCCGGCATTCCTCGGTATCCTTTGATCAGTTTGTAAATTTTTGTATTTTCAATGATCCTCATTGCCAATGCCATATTCAGTGGCGGTAAACCTACGGTTGTATCTTTAAAAATTTCGACTGCAACTCCACCCATTCCAAATACGATAGTAGGTCCGAAAATCGGATCTTTTTTGCAACCAATAATAAGTTCATATTTTCGATTTATCATCTGCTCAACAAATACACCTCTAATGTCGGCATCCGGAGCTTTTTCTTTGGCAGATTTCAATATTCTCAAGTAGGCAGCTTTAGCTTCATCTTTATTTAAAATATTCAAGATCACGCCACCAACATCTGTTTTATGCAGAATATCAGGTGAGGCGATCTTCATCACAAGTGGATAACCAAAATCTTCTGCCATTGCAATTGCTTCTTCTTTTGTCTTTGCAAGTCCATTCTTAATAACCGGAATTTGATAGTTTGCCAAAAGTTGTTTTGCTTCAAATTCTGTCATCACTGTTCTGTTATCTTCTAAAACACGATTAATAAGTTCTTGGCTTTTGTTCTTTTTAGGTTGGAATTCATGTGGAATATGAGAAGGAGTTTCATGCAGAATTTCCAGATTACGGGAATAATTATACATTAGCATAAAGCACTTAACTGCATTTTCCGGATTTTGATAAACCGGTATATTATTGGCTTCCAAAACCTCCTGTCCTGCCTGAATATCTTCTGCTCCCATCCATGAAGCCAAAATTGTTTTTCTGCAATTTTTGGAAATAGCAGCTATTTTTCTGGCGATTTCTGTCGAATCGGTCATTGACTGTGGAGTTAGAATTACCAAAATTCCATCTACGTTTTTATCTTTTGCACACAGTTCCACTGCTTTTGAATATTGCTCCGGTCCTGCATCTCCAAGTACATCGACAGGATTCCCCTTACTCCAGTTGGGAGAAAGATATTTATTCAATTCGATGATAGTTTCATCAGATAGTTTTGCGATCTTTCCACCTTTGGCAATAAGAGTATCTGTGGCGATCACTCCCGGACCTCCGGCATTAGTTACAATTGCGAGCCTGTTATTCGAGGGTTTTGGCTGCATTGCCAAAGATTTAGCAATATTAAAAAGTTCTTCGATCGTATCGACTCTAATAACACCTGATCTTCTGAAAGCAGCATCGAAAACAAAATCATTTCCGGCGAGACTTCCGGTGTGAGACATTGCAGCCTGCGCACCTTCCGTACTTTTTCCGGCTTTGAGCACAATGATCGGTTTGTTCCTGGCAAAAGCTCTCGCTGCACTCATGAAACTTCTAGCATCGATAAGTGATTCCATATAAATAACTATACTATTCGTTTGCGGATCACGTCCAAAGTAATCGATCAGATCATGAAAGCTTACATCTACCATCGAACCAATAGAAACAAAATTACTGAATCCCACATTCTGTTTTATAGACCAGTCGAGAATTGCAGTACAAAGAGCACCACTTTGAGAAATTAAGGCGATCTTACCGGGTAATGCCATTTTGCCGGCAAAGCTTGCATTAAGTTTAATAGAAGGTTTAATAAATCCAAGACAATTTGGACCGATTAGTCTCATTTTGTATTTTCTAACAGTTTCGGAAATTTGCCTTGTAAGTTCTTTACCTTCTTCACCGATCTCAGCAAATCCGGCGGAAATTAGTAATACTCCGGAAACTCCTACCTCTCCACATCTTTCTACAATTGCAGGAACTATTTTGGCGGGTGTGGCAATTATTGCCAGGTCGATCTTATCCGGCACATCAGCCACGGTTGGATATGCTTTTACACCAAGAACATTATTTCTTTTGGGATTTATCGGATATACAATTCCATCGAATCCCGAGCCGACAATATTGTTCATGAGTGAATATCCAACACTTCCTTTTTTTGTGGTAGCACCGATAATTGCTATCACTTTTGGATTAAATAATTTGTCTAATTTTTTTGAACTCATTTTTTATTCCTTATTTTTATTATTAAATTGATTATAGCGTCCTGCAAAATGCAAAAGTAATGTTTTTCTGAGAATGAACTTACATAGATTATCTTCCGAATGGTTGAGATGTAACACACCAACCATTACGGAGATTTCGTTCCTCAACCATCCGTAAGGTCTTTTAAAACCCAGTTTATGTATGAACATTAAATAGATTTCCAATATTTTTTTAAATGCTGCATAGCCATAGCTTTTCGCCCTTCATATTCATAAAAGGTCTGGATAAGTGAATCTGTATGTCTTTCTGTATATCTCATTTTATCATTATTTATTCCATCCAGAAAGTTATAAAGGCATTTTGGAAAAATTTCGATATTATAACCACCTTCGAGAGTTGCAAATATATTTTTGAAATTTGCAGAAATAATTTTTCCTATTTTGTAAAATGTATTTATAGTTAACCGCAGATTCAGCAAAAGGTCATATTGATGAGAATCGAAACCGGCTGAAACTCCTACTATATCAGGATTAAATTCCTTTGCTGCCGGTAAAAATGATTCAAAAGCATCCATGAAAATTTCATCTCCGCTTTCCGGTGGGATGGGAACATTGATAGTAAATCCTTTGCCTTTGTCTTCGCCAATTTCATCCGCATCTCCACCACCAGGAAAAGCAGGATGCTGATGTATCGACCAATACATAACTTTGTCAGAATTATAGAAAAATTTTTCTGTGCTGCAGCCGAGATGTCCGTCGATATCGATAATTAGAACACGTTTTCCTTTGTTTGCATGATATTGAGTTGCAATGGCAATATTATTGAACAAGCAGAATCCACTGGAATGACCTATATGTGCATGATGTCCAGGAGGACGGGTAAGAGCAAAGTCACCATTTTCTGAAGCCATGATAGTTGCGCCAACTGCATAGATCGCTGCTTCATAGCTTCCTTCCGATATGATCGTTTCAGCATCGATATACCCGCCACCTTTTGCACTCAGATCTTTTATTCTTTTAATATATTCGGGGGTATGTACAAGTTCCAGATATTTTTCACCGTTCTCTAATTTGGTAACCGGTAATTCACCAAGCGAAGATAGTCTTTTTTTGTTTTCCGGATGCATGCCGGTATCGTGTTTTAAAAATACTGGATTATAGATCAGTTTCATCTTTATCCTCTTTAATATCTTTTGATTTTCACATTTCAAAAACAACGCCAGATATTTATATGAATTTACTGAGTCAAGTAGAATCTAAAAATGATCGTAACCGGTAAATAATAATAGTGTTCACCCTCTGTAATATTCACAATATTCTTGTTACAAACATCGACTACATCAGTTTAATATTAAGATGATTTTGGCAACTTTTTTATTTTTATATCATTAACTTGACGTCATATTCATTAACTCAAAAAGTAAGTTTGTGATTAAAGAGTTCTGCATAATTAGATTAATTTCTATATTTGTCATTCTCGTGAAAACGGGAATCTAATATATAATAAATGGGCAGAAGATTCCAAATTCCCGATTTATCGGAAGGAATGATAATTAGAGATTATGCAGAATATTTTTTCAGTTTATTCATGGAGGCGATGATGTCGGAATTTATAAATAACAACGAAAATCGTGTGAAAAGTTTATTACAGTTTTCTTTGGGTATGATCCACGGAGAAGACGGCACCAAATTAATAGAACAGCACAAAGAAGCTTTGGGAAACATAACTCCGTATGATATGATCGAGATGGAAGCCAGACAGATCGAGATGGGCATCGAGGTTGCTGATATTAAACAGCATATCGAAAAAGTGATGAATGTGATTTTTCCATATTTGAAAAAATATGATTGGGAAAAACCTGCCGAAGGTCATCCTCTTTATTATTTGATGTTGGAAAATCGTGAATTAGAAAAAATTTTGGAAAAAACTAAAATTGCACTCAAAAATAAAGATTTTGAAAAAATGACGGAATTGACTTCCAATCTTTCTCAATACGAAAATCATTTAATCCGAAAAGAGAACATTCTATTTCCTTTTTTAGAGAAGATCTGGAAAAATTATACACCGCTAAAGGTGATGTGGTCTTTGCATGATGATATCCGCAAAAAATGGAAAGAACTTGCACAACATATTAAAGGAGATGGGAAGTTCACAGCGAGAATATATAAAGATGTGGGAGAACTTTTTTTCCTGATGTATGGTATGATCTTCAAAGAAGAATTGATTGTTTATCCCATTGCAATGGAAACAGTAACGCAAAAACACTGGCAGCAGATGCAGGAACAATCTGCCGAACTTGGTTATTCCTATATTAAGCCGCCAAAAGAATTTTCCAAAAAGAAAAAGCCGGATATAATAAAGTCAGTTTCTGATATATTTTGGAAAGTGGAAACCGGCGAGCTTGCCAAAGAGCAACTGGAATTATTATTAAATAATCTGCCGCTGGATGTTACCTTCGTTGATGAAAATGATGAAGTGCGGTTTTTCTCCAGACCCAAAGATCGATTCTTCCCGCGTTCACCGGCAATAATCGGCAGGAAAGTGCAAAATTGTCATCCACCTGAAAGTGTGCATATTGTAGAAAAAATTATTGCGGAATTTAAAGCTGGCAAAAAGAAAGAAGCAAAATTCTGGATTCAAATGAAAGGGAAATTTATTCTTATAAAATATTTTGCGATGCACGATGATTATGGAAAATATCGTGGTATTCTGGAAGTTGGACAGGATATTACAGAGATAAGAAAATTGGAAGGCGAAATGCGTCTTTTGGATTGGGAATAAAATTTTATTTAACAACGAACAAAAGAAAAGTTAAGAACAGAAAAATTAGCAACGAACTGAAACGAACAAAAGAAGAGAAAAAAAAGACATTAGCAACGAACAAAAGCGAACCAAAGCAAAAAATAAATTGAGAATAAAGGATTAATCACCGAAAATCACTGAAAATACACCGAACAAAAGAAGAGAAAAAAAAAGACATTAGCAACGAACAAAAGCGAACAAAAGCGAATCTGCCTTCATCAATCCGTTTACTGCAATAGCATGGCTGCAAAGTGTGAAGACTACGGCACGACAGGCAAAAGCAGAAAATTTAGTTGAGAACGAAAGGATTAATCAACGAAAGAACCAATGACCTTCGCAATGGTGGAGGTACGAGACCTTGCGAATGGTTAATGGTTAGCAGTGAATCACAGTTAATATAGTCTTCTTAACCATTGCGAAGGTTCTCGCTAACTCGACCATTCGCAAGGTTATTCAATTTTAATTCGTAATTATCTTTCACCTAAACCTCTGTTGATATCTTTTAAATCTCGTTTGATATTTCTAAGTCGTTTTTCAGATTTTCTTCGTTTCTGTATATCTTCATTTAGAGAGATAACCTGGGAAGAATTCTCCTTACCTACATATTTAAAAATAACCTTTCTACCTTTACGATATGCAAGATAATAGAAGAAACGGTTATTTCTTCTCTTTTTCGAAAGAGAACCTTTGGGTAAGGACGAAATTTGTTCCTCAATTTGGTTTCTTAAGAGGATCAATCTTTCTTTTTCATCTTTTAAAATATCTTTTATAATACTCATACCAAACCTGCCTAACAATAATGAGTCAATGAAAATAAGTTAGGCATCATTGTCAAGGAATGCCTAACATTTTTCTAAATACACGCTTAGGTTAGGCAAAAGTTTTCCACTAATGTTTAGAGTACGCTGCCACGATTCTTCTTGCACTTCTCCTTGTTGATTGTGGGCACGTTTGTTACAAGCATCTTTTCATCAGTAAACATTTCTTAACTGATTCGTTTTTCCCATCCAACTTCATTTTGTAGAAATAAACTCCAGAATTTACAGATTTACCAGCTTCATCTTTATCTAACCAGACAACTGAATAATTTACTTGTGTCTTTTGAATAAAATATAGTGCAATTATTTTATCATAAAATTTTATCAGATGGTTTTGCAAAATAACCACCAAGTTTTGAACTACCTTCGAATTCGATTAATCCTTTTTCTTTTAAAATTTTAATGTATCGTTCAATCGTTCTTGTTGAAAAATTTAAAAGTCTTTGTATATCCTTAACTTTAATATTTGGATTGGTTTCTATTAATTCAAAGACTTGATTAACTCCATCAATTACACCGCCAATTTTTGTTTGAGATATTGATTCTCTATGAAAAACTATTGTGAAGAAATCTTTAAAACTAAATGTTGCGTCTCTATTTCCTGAGTCTTTTAATAATTTTGTTATCTTATTGATTCCCGTTCCCATATTTTCAACTAAATCTACTCTTTGCAAAAGCGTGTCAATTATTTGATTTCGACGAACAGCTTTTGTTCCAAATTCTTTTGAGATATTCCTTTCTTATACTATCTTATGATAGCTTCATCTTGAATTTTTTTTATTAATTTTCTTACTTTCTCTGCTTCTTTTTTGTTTCCCTGCTCTTTGAATAAATTTATTGCCAGTTTAAGTTCTCTCTCTGCTTCTTTTATTCTTGTGATTTTAGAGAGGAAAATCCCAAAATCCCTATTATTCTTTGGGTAATTATCTACTACACTCTTTGCTTTTTTGTATTCAGTTTCCGCTTCCTCATTTATCCCTAATTTTGCCAATGTGTTTGCTAAATGCCTATGAGCTGAAGGATACTTAAGATTAATGTTCAATGCATTTCTGTATTTTTCCTCCGCTTCTTTATACAGCCTAAATTTATTCTCTTTACCTCGTGCCATATCGCCTAATTCTTCTTTTAATATACCAGAGTTTTTATGAGCTAAAGCGTTATTCGAATTTAAACTTATCGCCTCTCTGATCTGACTTTCTGCTTCATCAAACTCACCAGATTTTGTTAATACCCTTGCGCGGTGAGCATAAATATTTGAAAGCTGCTTATGCACCTTATGATCGTTAGGATTTATTTTTATCACTTCATCAAACTCTCTTTTAGCTTCATCCTCTCTTCCACGATATGATAAGAAATATCCAAGATTGGTATGTGCTTCTACATAATCTGTTTTTATGCTTATCGCTCTTCTATATTCCTTTTCTGCCTCATCGTATTGCTTTAACTTTGCTAGTAAGTATCCCAGCGCGTTACGAACTTCCGCATAATTGGGATTTAAAACTAATGCTCTTCTATATTCTCCTTCAGCTTCTTTATACCTATCCAAATCTACTAATAAATGTCCAAGGTTATGATAAGCAACAGTATAATCTGGAGATGCTTTTATGGCTTCTCTATACTTATTCTCCGCCTCTTTAACTCTTCCTAATTTTGCTAATAGATATCCAAGATTGTTATAAGCAGAAGGATAATCTGGTTTTATTTTTATTGCTTTTTTATACTCTATCTCCGCCTCTTTATAATTCCCTAATTTTGCTAATTGGTGCCCAAGAAGATTATGTGTAAAAGGGGAATCAGGATTTATTCTTATTGCTTCTCTATACTCCTTCTCCTCCTCTTCATATCTCCCTAATTTTCCCAATGCATATGCAAGACTGCGATGTGCAGATGAATAGTCTGGATTTATCCTTATTGCCTCTCTATGCTCTCCTATCGCTTCTTCATACAATCTTGTTGCTTCATTGTGTTCTCCTTTAATTTCTTTAATCTCTCCTAATTTGATTAACGCATATCCAAGATTGTTATGGTCAACGGCATAAAAGTGATTTATTCTTATTGCCTCTCTATGCTCTCCTATTGCTTTTTCATATAGTCTTCCGGCTTCGACATATATGCCCTTAGATTCTTCAACTTCTCCCAATTTTACTAATACATACCCAAGACTGTTATGAGCAGAGGCATATTCAGGATATAACTTCAATGCTTCTAAATAACAATCTTTGGCATGGCTGAAATCATTTTTATAGTTAAATCCTTTCCCAAGATAGAATAAACTCCATGAATCTCTCACTCTAATAAGTATATCCTTTAACTTCATCAAATCATTTAATGATGGTTCATAATCATAAACGCAAAAATCTAAATAGGCTGAATAAATATCGATAATATCTCCGTCCATTGTTATGAAACGATTTTCATGTAAATTATTAATTAGTTTATCATCCCAAATATATCTTCTTAAATTTTTATCAGGAAATTCGAATATAGCTCTACAGACTTCCTTAACACGAGTCTCTTTATAAAGGAAGAGATTCCCTTCGTTTAGTAACTTTATAGCTTTTAAAATAATTTTACCATCCCCTAAATTTCTATATCTCTCCTTCATATCTTCTAAGTCTAAGGTAACACATCCCGGAGTTCCATCAAACTGATCTACTTTCCACTCAAATATTATATCTTCCTTCTTGATATCTTCTACAAGTCTATTACAATCATCTTTACTAATCTCCTCCAATTCTATGCTCGTAAAATCTCTTTGCAAAGAAAGAATTTCTTCTCTGATTAAATTTAATTCTTCTCCAGTTCGACAAGTAATAACCACGATTAATTTTTTGCTTATCTTCTTTAAATTGTTGATAATATCCTCAATATTCTTGTCAACAAAACGTTGAAGATCGTCGAGAAATAAGATGAAGTTCTTATTGCTCAGGGGAGGAATTTTTATTTTCGCTATCTCTATCTCTTCCGGCCTTGGTTTAATTACTGAGTAATTTTCAAGCTTCTTTATCGCTTCATAGGATGCTCTTGTTTTTCCAATCTTTGGTTTGCCAATGATCAAAATATATTTTCCATTTTTAAGGAGATTATCTATTTTCGTATCATTTTTTCGAGGTATAAAGGCTTTTTTATATCCTTGAATCTTAAAATCTTCTGGTTTAAGTTTCTTAATTGGTTTATAAAACTCCCAAATCTTTCTAAATTCATCTTCCCTTAACCTTATCCAACCATAAAACCAAAATATTGAAATTATAGCTAAAATAAGGGAGAAAACCATCCAATATGAGTTACATAATCCGATAAATTCTACAAAAATTCTTGATTCTTTTCCTTTTAACCAAGGAGAAATATAATCATTTGCTATACCTAACAGAAGTCCTACGACTATAACTCCAAAGAAAAATTTAAGCACCCATACTATGGCTTTCTGCAGATTTATCATTTTTACTTTTCCCTCAAATAATCTATAGGATAAGGCATCCAATAGTCAATTTTGTATAATGCCGACATTACAAGCATCCTTTTTCAGAAAACAATACAAGACCTAGATTACTCTCGAACGGGCTATATAGCACTATTTCAGCAAAACACATTTACTCACAGCCTTTTCTTCTCCATTCACATTCAATTTGTAAAAGTATATTCCTGAACTAACTTTATTACCATTATCATCCTTGCCATTCCAGATTACAGAATAATCTCCGGCATCTTGTTGTCCATTGATAATCGATTTTACCATCTGACCTTTTATGTTACAAACATCAATCCGAACATTGGATTTCTCTTTTATGGCGTAATGAATTTTAGTAGCCGGATTGAATGGATTAGGATAATTTGAAAGCCTTATTTCTGTTGGAATAATTTCATTTTCTACAGAAAGGGTACTGTTTAACTTAGCTACAAAAATATCCGAATCACCACTGCTTGTAAGAATATAGGAACCAAAGGTTGCTGTATCCCAAAAATATCCTGTAACATAAATGTTTCCAGCATCATCTATTGTAATTGACTTTCCGACATCATCAGAAATTCCACCGGCTTGGGTTACCCATAACCAGCTTCCATACACATCCATCTTTGCGACAAAAATATCAAGGTATTCATTACTTGTAAGAGAATATGAGCCAAAGGTTGCTTCACCTTCAAACAATCCGGTCACATAAGTGTTTCCAGCGTCATCTATTGTAATTCCATATCCACGATCATAAACACTTCCACCAGCTTTGGTTGCCCATAACCAGTTTCCATCTGCATCCATCTTTGCTACAAAAATATCCTCACATCCATTACTTGTAAGAGAATAGGAACCAAAGGTTGCTGTATCCTCAAAATCTCCCGTCACATAAGTGTTTCCAGCATCATCTATTGCGATTTCAGATGCCCTATCGCAAGAAATTCCACCAGCTTTGGTTGCCCATAACCAGTTTCCATCTGTATCCGTCTTTGCTACAAAAATATCTGTCTGGCCACTGCTGGTAAGAGAATTGGAACCAAAGTTTGCTGTTCCCATAAAATATCCTGTTACATAAGTATTTCCGGCATCATCTATTGTAATTCCATATCCGCCATCATAACTACTTCCATCAGCTTTGCTTGCCCATAACCAGTTTCCATCTGTATCCATCTTTGCTATAAAAATATCCTTCTCACCACTGCTGGTAAGAGAATAGGAGCCAAAGGTTGCTGTTCCTTGAAAATCTCCTGTTACATAACAGTTCCCGGCATTATCTATTGTAATTGCTTCTCCATCATCATGAGAAGTTCCACCAGCTTTGGTTGCCCATTGCCAGTTTCCTGTTACATTTATCTTTGCTACAAAAATATCAGAACCTCCATAACTTATAAGAGAGTAGGACCCAAAGGATGCTGTTCCCACAAAATATCCTGTAACATAAGTATTTCCCACATCATCAATTGTAATTGCCATTCCGGCATCTTCATTACTTCCACCAGCTTGGGTTGCCCATAACCAGTTTCCATTTGCATCCATCTTTGCTATAAAAATATCATAATCACCACTGCTGGAAAGAGAATAGGAACCAAAGGTTGCTGTATCTTTAAAATTTCCTGTAACATAACTGTTCCCGGCATTATCTATTGTGATTGCCTTTCCTACATCATTAGTACTTCCACCAGCTTGAGTTGCCCATTGCCAATCAGGTGCCTGGGCAAAAACACATACTGCAATTAACAGTAATCCTAACAAAATAAATGTTTTTTTCATCTTTTCCTCCAATTTAGGTTTTAGTGAACTGTTTTAAGTCGGAAAATAAACCTGACTGTTTTAGATTATCGAAATTTTGTGTTTCTCTCTAAAAAACAAATTAGTTCCATTCTATAATTTTCTTTTTTCTTACGGTTCACTCATCTCATTCACTTCTTTTTAAGTTGCTTGTAACATCTGCACGCCACGCCAATCGTTTTATGACGTCTAACTAACCTATAGTTATACTAAAAATGTTCGTCATAACTCCATGCTTATGTTTCACTCTATTCATTTTCAATCTCAAGTTTTCTCTCCAAAACTCTAATGCTGCAAATTAATTATTAAAATCAAAACCGAATTTGATAAAATGATAGTTAGGTGTCAAACGAAAAATAATTTACTAATTTACTAATTTACCAATGACCTTCGCAATGGTGGAGGTACGAGACCTTGCGAATGGTTAATGGTTAGCAGTGAATCACAGTTAATATAGTCTTCTTAACCATTGCGAATGTTTCCAACCATTGCGAAGGTTCTCGCTAACTCGACCATTCGCAAGGTTTCCCAGTTCACCAATTCCCAATTCACCAGTTCCCAGTTCACTAATTCCAATAATTACAACTTTCCGAATCTTAGCAGGAAGAGTTCCTTTGCCGGAAGCTTCGGAAAGAACCAATGACCTTCGCAAGGTTTCCTAAACTTTCCGAATCTTAGTTGGGAGAGTTCCATTGATGGAAGCTTCGGAAAGAACCAATGACGATTAATAGGTGATTAGATTCTTCGTCGAATGCCGCTGTAAGAATTCCTCAGAAAGACATGATTTATTGGGAGTAAATTCATCAAGAATCTGTAACCAATAATTTTTTACTAATTTACTAATTCAAAGGGTTAAAATTTATTATTATCCGTTTTCATTTCCAATCTATCAACATTTTTGTCTGATATTAGAAGTTTCATTTGATAAATTGCAATTAGATTTAATTTCTTAAGTCTGTTGTTTTGATTAATCGCTTCATGGATAAAATGTGCGTTCAGATTTTCAAGATTAGAAAGGCATATTAATTGAGAGATATTTGCATAATCTCTGATATTTCCTTTTTTGTCCGGATTTTCATTTCTCCATTGTTTTGCTGTCTTGCCAAAAAGAGCCATATTTAAAATGTCAGCTTCAGTTGCATAAATTATACTAATTTGCTTTGATGTAAGTTTTTTTGGAATTAGATTTTCTTGTATTGCATCTGTATGAATTTTGTAATTTATTTTAGTCAAATTACGTTTAATATCCCAACCAAGTTGTTTTTGTTCCTGCTCTTTCAGACGCTGAAACTCTTTTACAAGATAAAGTTTAAATTTTGGTGAAATCCAAGAAGCAAATTCAAAAGCGATATCTTTATGAGCATAAGTTCCACCATATCTTCCTGCTTTTGCTATAATACCTTTAGAATTAGTTTTGTTTACCCATTGTTTTACCGATAAAACAAAACGATTTAAACCTGCTTGATTTTTAATTCCCTCGAATTCGGGGGAATTAAAATTAGGATTATAAATTTCTTCCCAAATCCCTAAAAATTCTATTGTGTTTTTGTTACGAAGCCATTTTTCAATTAAGGCTAATCCATTTTCAAGATCTCTAACCATATCTGTAAGTGAAATATAATCTTTTTCATTTTCGGAAAATAATGTAATTACTTTTCCTTGAACATCAATCTTTTCCATAAAATATTTCTCCTATTTAAATTTATTCTTGCCTGATATGGAAATATTGCCAATTACATCTGTTGAAGTTATCCATTTTTGAGGTGAGAGAACAAAAGCATTTTCAACTGCTTCATTTCTAAAGGAGTCGAATTCGACCCCTTTAAAATCGGGATTATGAAGTTGTTCCCAAAGACCGAGAAATTCGATTGTATTTTTATTTCTCATCCAGTTTTTCACAACATCTTTTGGTGCTTCAAAGTTTTTATGTCTCGCAATATCTGTTAGCGAAATATAACTGCTTTCATAAAAACCTTTTACATTCATTTCTACATTCAAGACAGTAATTTTCTTATCATTTTTCATTTTCTCTCCAAAATTCTAATGCTGCAAATTAAGTATTAAAATCAAAACCGAATTTGATAAAATGATAGTTAGGTGTCAAACGAAAAATTCTCTCACAACTTTCCGAATCTTAGCAGGAAGAGTTCCTTTGCCGGAAGCTTCGGAAAGAACCAATGACCTTCGCAAGGTTTTCTGATTCACCAATGACAATTAATAGGAGATTAGATTCTTCGTCGAATGCCGCTGTAAGAATTTCTCAGAAAGACATGAAGAACAATTTTCCCATTTTCCCAGTTCACTAGTTCACCAATGACAATTAATAGGTGATTAGATTCTTCGTCGAATGCCGTTGTAAGAATTCCTCCAGCCTTCTACAAATCGGCTTTGCGAAGCAAAACGATGCTTTTTATACTATGGCTTGGCAGGCAGAAAGACATGATTTATTGGGAGTAAATTCATCAAGAATCTGTAACTAATAATTTTTTTACTAATTCACCAATTTACCAATAACAAGTTCAACCGTTGCGAAGGTTGAGAAAAGCAAGAAGTCCCAACACCGTTCGCAAGGTTTCCCAATTAACTAGTTCCCAATTCCCAATTACGCTTTCTCTCTTCTTGACACAAAATCGTTCGATTTGAAACTAAACCTAAAGATTGTTAAATGGGTTTGATAGGTGACAATGTTAAAAATAAAATTAATTGGATTATGTTTATTACTGAGTGCTTTTGCATTCGCTCAGAATCTGGATGAAAAAAAGCAGCAGCTTGATGAACTGAATAAACAGATCGATGAAGAAAGCAAACTGATAAAGGAAGTTGAACAAAAAACACAAAATACACAAAAGGACATAAGTTCAACGAAATCTAAAAAAAGCAAAGCTGAAAAGAAGATCAAACAATTAAAGAAATCGGAAAGCACTGCGAAAGGTGAATTAGATATAACGATGAATGAACTCGATCTTGCAAATCAAGAATTGAGTGATCTTCATAACCTATGTGAACTTGAATTCAATAAACTTTGTCTTGCTCATTACCTCAGCATCATCTATCCCCCCAAAAAAATGGATACAAAACTCTTGAGTTCGATTATTCAACAAACAACCGCTGAGATCAATACAAGAGATGATGACAAGACAGGATTGGAGAAGAAAAAGACAAAAAACACAAAAAAATATGAAGATCTGATCTGGACGCGAATTGTTACAAATAAAAAGAGGAAAAAATATTCCAGTCAGGTTGCGTCATTAAATAAAAAGCTTTCTAATTACGAGCAGGAAAAAGAAGCAGTCAAAAAACGAGTTGATGAGCTGAAATCACAAGCGGATGCTTTAGATGAACTTATCACCAAATTGCAGACGAATATTCTTTCCGATCATTATACGTATAAATTTTCAACACCAAAATTGATCTGGCCTGCCCGGGGAACTATAATAAAGCAATATGGCGAGCAGAAAAGCGATCAATATAAAGTTAGTTTAATAAATAATGGAATTGATATTGGACTGGAAATTGGATCGGATATTATGGCTGTAGATGAAGGTGTCATCGCATTTGCCGAATGGTATAACGGTGCCGGAAAACTTATTGTGATAGATCATCAAAACGGCTTTCATACTCTCTATTCTCACAACAGCAAATTACTGGTTTCCAAAGGTGATAAGATCTCAAGAAATCAAGTTATCGCTCTTTCGGGAATGACCGGATCGGCGAAAGTTCCAAGCGTTCATTTTGAGTTAAGGAAAAGAGGAACTCCGATAAATCCGCTGGAGTATTTGGAATAATGAAAATTTATAATGAACCTCCTAAACACAAAATTGAAAAAAATGCGATCTTTCTACATTACACCGGAAATATGTTCGGAATTGGTTGTTCTGCATTCAGTAAGGAAGCTATTACGAGAATCGATTCATTGAAAAACCGTAATCGGAAAAGCGGGTATATTGTTCTTATCCCGGATATTGGCTGGTTAAAGAGATTTGATGTGCAGGTAACTCCAGAAGTTAATCGGATTCTCCAGCAATATTGGGCAGGAGAATTATCTGTCATTTTGGAAGTTCCCGACCCAAGATTTCAGCATATTTCCCAAAACGGCAAAGTCGCTTTCAGAATCTCAACCGATGAATTATTATGTGAGTTTATTAAAAAAACGGATCAGCCAATAATAAGTACGAGCGTAAATGTTTCCGAGAAAAAACCGGTTCAAAAATTGGATGAAATTCTAACAAAATTTGAAAGCTGGTTCGATTTTGCTATTCTACCTGATAATGTTCGACCGGGTAATAATCTGCCATCTACAATTATTGAATTTTCAAAAGCAAACTTAAATTTAATTCGTGAAGGAAGTATCCCATTCTCTGAAATAGAATTGAGTTATGAAGCACCACAAATACTGTTCGTTTGTACCGGTAATATCTGTCGAAGTCCGATTGCAGAGTATCTGGCAAAAGAAATAATAACTGAAAAAGATCTTAAATTCAGAGCTGCTTCTGCCGGTTTTATGGCGGACGGGATGCCGATATCGGATAATTCAAAACATGTTCTTGCCTCAAATGGAATCGATGCTTTAGGTCATACTTCAACATTATTAAATGAAGAAAACCTGAGAAAAAGCTGGTTAGTTCTCACAATGACCGCAACACACAAAAATAAGATTTTGCAGCTTTATCCTGCTTCAGCTTCCAAAGTATATACACTTTCCGAATATGCCGGATTTGATAATGATATCGCAGATCCAATCGGGGAAAATATTGAATATTATAAAAATACATTTGAAGAAATTAATGAAAAAGTAAAAATTATCTTTGAGAAAATCAAGGAGGAGAGGTGAAAATGCCATTTTTATTCAGCGGACTTTTTTGGGGTGTAATGTTGGTTTTGTTTGGATTATCAATGATTATAAAAGCTGCATTTAATCTTGATATTCCGATATTTCGAATTGTTTTTGCGTTGATTCTTATCTATTTTGGAATGAAATTACTTCTTGGGCGTCAGGCGTTCAAAAGTGAAAGTAATTTTTCCATGTTCAGAAGCTCAAATGTTACAATGAGTGAAAGAGGCGGTGAGTATAATGTGATATTCGGGCAGAGTAATATTGATCTTTCAAATATCGATATTTCCGAAAATAGCCGAGAAGTTGAAGTCAATGTTGTATTTGGAAGTGGGAATCTGCTCATTGATCCGCAGAAACCGATGAAGATAAATATAAGCTCGGTTTTTGCTGATTGCAAATTACCTCATCGCAACATTAATTTTTTTGGTGATTCCAATTATAAAACTCCTTCCTTTGTGGAAGGTGAAAATTACCTGAAACTCAATATCGATGTGGTTTTTGGAAACGTTATTGTTATTGAAAAAGGACAAGAATGAATCCAATTTTAATGAAATTTGCTGCAGATATTATTGAGAAAGCAAGTAACTTTGGGCTAATTTTATCAGATGAAAAAGAGATAAGTTATGGTGTGCAACTCAAATTTGAAAAAGGCGGTAAAGATATTCCTGTGAATATTTATTATTCCAAAAAGAAAGGTGTTTCTGCGGTTATTGGAGGATCACCAAAAAATCCATTACGAACTATATTGCAGCAAATTCTGCAGCAGAAACCGGATACAGTTCAAAATGATCATAATTGGAAAATATGGGCTGGAACCGATGAATCGGGAAAGGGAGATTTCTTCGGAGCTTTAGTTGTTTGCGGTTTTATCGTGAAAGAAAATGATATAGCAGAACTAAAAAAAATCGGTGTTAAAGATTGTAAGTTATTAAGTGATTTCGAAGTGATAAAAATTGCGGAGAAACTTTATGAGAACTATAAAAACAATATCGAAGTTTTAATTTTGCAGCCTGCAAAGTATAATGAACTGTACGCAAAATTCCGTCAGGGAAATAAAAAGTTGAACGAAATGTTAGCCTGGATGCATGCGCGTGTGATTCTAAATTTGAATACAAAGCATAAATTCGATGGAGCAGTTGTAGATAAATTTGCCAGCGACAGGGTTCTAACCGGATCAATTAAGGATATGAAGAATATTAAGCTTATTCATAAAATTAAGGCTGAGGAAGATATTGCAGTTGCAGCAGCTTCCATTATTGCTCGTTATCATTTTCTTAAGAGTATAAAAATGCTTTCTCGAAAGTTTCAATTGGAATTTCCCAAAGGCGCATCTGAGAAAGTGATAAAGGTTGGTAAAGAATTTGTTGGAAAATTTTCCAAAGACAGATTGAACGAAGTAGCAAAAACACATTTCAAAACAATAGAAAAAATTTAAAAAAGGGAAAAAAATGTTAAAAAATTATCTTGAATATTCGCCGAAGATCGGCTCAAAAACATGGATTGCAGATAATGCAATGGTTATAGGACGTTGTGAAATTGGAGAGGATAGTTCGGTTTGGTTTGGCAGTGTTGTGCGTGGAGATGTAAATTATATTAAAATTGGAGATAGAAGCAATATTCAGGATTTAACGCTGATTCATGTAACGCACGATCCGGCTGGCGGAGTTGGTTTCCCCGCCATAATTGGAGATAATGTTACTGTCGGGCATGGTGTTACTCTTCATGGTTGTAAGATTGGGAACGGCTGCTTAATTGGTATGAAAGCAACTCTTCTGGATGGATGTGAAATTGGTGAAGGATCAATAGTAGCTGCTGGTTCTATTGTAACTCAAAATAAGATATTTCCTCCGGGAAGCATGATAATGGGAACTCCGGCAAAAGTTGTGCGTCAACTCAGCAAAGAGGAAATAGCAAATATTTATGAATCTGCACAAAATTATGTTTCTTACAAAAATGATTATCTTAAAATGGGATTATAGATGAGAACTCTCATTATGGAACCAATGCCGGAGCTTTTCTGGGATGAGATCCAAAAACGGGGCTGGAATTCGTATTTTACTGAAAGTATTACATCAAATGATAAGATTGAAATAATAATAATTCGAACAAAAACAGATTTCAATAAAGATAAATTTGCCAAATTTCCTGATCTTAAAATGATCATTCGCGCAGGTTCAGGATTTGATAATATCGATATAAATGAAGCTCTGAAAAGAAATGTGATCGTCTGTAATACTCCCGAAGCAAATGCTTTCTCAGCATACGAACAAACATTATCATTTATTTTTGCGCTCATTAAGCAGCATCAAATTTGTAAAGATCGGGTATTAAAATGTAAATGGGAAAAAGATTTCATGCCTAACTGGGAAATATCCGATCTCAGAGTTCTTGTTGTTGGCGTAGGAAGGGTCGGTACGCGTGTAGCTCATGTTTTACAACATCTTGGTGCCCAGGTTAAAGGAGTCGATCCATATCTTTCAATTTCAGAATGGAAACAAAAAAATATCGAGTCCCTTATATATAAGGAAGGGATCAAGTGGTGTAATATGTTTACGTATCACTGTCCATTAACTGATGAAACAGAGAATTATTTTAATGAGGGAGTACTAAATACTATTCAAAATCCTGTCTGGTTAGTGAATACATCAAGGGGAAAAATAATAAATGAATCAATTGTTGATCAAGGAATATCGGATAGAAGAATAATTGGCTTTGCATCAGATGTTTTTGCAGAAGAACCATGGAGAGTGAAGAAATTTGCAAATAAGCCAAATGTTATTCTTTCTCCACATGTCGGTTCATATACAAAAAAAGCAAAAATAAGGATGTCATTGGAAACTTTAGATGTTTGGTCAGATTACGTAAACTTGCATCAGTCCAACACTGAGGCAGACACAAGGTTTTGTTTAACAATCAATAAAGAAAATAAAATATAAAAACATAACAATTAATTTGACATAAAAGGGGTAGATTTCAGATTTGCCAAACCTCATAAATACGGGGTGTTTTTTGTTGTTCATTAGAGATTAATTAGATAGAAGTGTGGTGAGTGAGAGATAACAATAATTATGAT
>JAUVLU010000067.1 GCA_030600585.1 Candidatus Cloacimonadota bacterium
CAAATTACTACAGTCCAAAAACCTTGACACTCATACCTTTGAAAATAGTTTGGTTTTTTAGATTAGGCAGACAGCCTAATGTATTGAATTAAAAGAAGTTAAAAATATTAAATAAGGATGTGAAGAATGGCAGTACCAAAAAGGAAAACTTCAAAATCCCGCAGGGATAAAAGAAGAACTCATTACAAAGCAACTGCACCGACTACAGCAGTTTGCTCAAATTGTGGTGAAACTTACAGACCTCATAATGTTTGTGCAAAATGCGGTCATTATAACGGTAAGAAAGTATTAGAAGTTAAAGAATAATCTTTTTAAAGTTTTAATAATATGCATATAGCAATTGATGCCTTTGGTAGTGATAATGCACCTTTCCCTGAAGTGGAAGGTGCAATTATTGCAATTAAGGAAGAACTTTGTGATAAGATATATCTTGTCGGCAAACAAGATATTCTCATCAAGCAACTGGAAAAATTTTATTATCCAAAAGATAAAATAGAAATCGTTCATGCATCTGAAGTGATAAGTATGAGTGATTCTCCATCACGAATGGTCAGAAAGAAAAAAGATTCTTCATTAGTTAAAGCTATCCGGTTACATAAAGAAGGAACGGTTCAAGCTGTTGTAAGTGCAGGAAATACCGGAGCTGTGATGGCTGCTTCTCTTTTCGGTTATGGAAGAGTTAAGAATATTCTTCGACCCGCCATTGCAACCACATTTCCAACTCAAACTCATCCTGAGATCATTCTTGATGTTGGTGCAAATGTAGAATGCACTCCGGAAAATCTGGTTCAATATGCAATTCTCGGTAGTTTATACTTTAAATTCTTTTTCAAAAATGAAAATCCCAGAGTTGCACTTTTAAATATTGGAGAAGAAGAATCAAAAGGAAATGAACTGGTTAAAAATACTTATATTAAATTGAAAGAAAACAAAGATATAAATTTTGTTGGAAATATAGAAGGGAAAGACTTGCTGAGGGGAATCGTAGATGTTGTTGTTTGCGATGGATTTGTAGGCAATGTAATGCTCAAAACTGTTGAAGGTGTGGCTTATTCAATTATGTCGATCCTCAAAAGTGAGATGAAGAAAGATTGGATCGCAAAACTGGGAGCACTTTTATCTTTTCCCGCCTATGCATATTTAAAAAAGAAAATGGATCATTCGGAATACGGTGGCGCTTTGCTTGTTGGGCTTAATGGAATCTCAGTAGTTTCTCATGGCAGATCAAATGCAAAAGCTATAAAGAATGCTGTTGGGCTTGCTGCACATCTGGCAAGATCAGGATTTGTGCAACACACAAAAGAGTATTTTGAGGAAAAATAATCATGAGTATTAAATATTATGCAAAAATATCGGGAACCGGAATGTATGTACCCGATAAAGTTCTAACAAACTTTGATCTGGAAAAAATAGTCGATACCACCGATGAATGGATAAGAACCAGAACAGGAATGTCTGAACGGCATATTGCATCTAAAGATCAAGCTGTATCCGATCTGGCTTATGAAGCTACTTTAAAAGCTATCGAAGCTGCCCGCATCCGAAACAAAGATATTGATATGATCATTGTAGCTACTGTTTCATCTGACCATGCATTCCCCTCAACCGCCTGTATTTTACAGCAAAAACTAGGTATAAGAGGCTTCCCCGCCTTTGATATTTCAGCCGGCTGCACAGGTTGGATATATGCTGCTAATATTGCAAAACAATATATTGAAGCCGGAATTGCTAAGAACATTCTGATTATTGGTGTAGAAGTATTGACCAAAATAATTAATTGGAAAGATCGTGGAACGTGTGTTCTGTTTGGAGACGGTGCTGGTGCGACAATAATATCCCGCGCCGGAGAAAGAGATATTTCCAGATTTATTGATTCTGAACTTTCTGCCGATGGTACACATTACGATTTGTTGATTCAGAAAGCCGGTGGTTCTCGTATGCCTGCAACTAAAGAAACTTTAGAAGAAAACCTTCACACAATTTATATGGAAGGTAATAAAATATTCAAAAACGCAATCCGTTCTATGTACAGTGCTTGTGATATTGTGCTGAAAAGGAATAATCTCGATGTACATTCTATCGACTGGTTAATTACCCATCAGGCAAATATGCGTATTATCCAAGCTTTAGGAAAAAAATTGAAGATCGATAATAAAAAAGTAATTGTTAATATAGAAAAATATGCAAATACTTCCGCTGCTACAATTCCTATAGCTTTGGATGAAGCTGTTAGGAACGGTAAGATCCGCCATGGTGATTTAGTACTTCTGGCTTCTTTTGGTGCAGGTCTTACATCCGGAAGTTTATTGTTTAGAATGTAATTAAAGGGATTATTTAATGGGTAAAACAGCATTTATTTTTCCTGGTCAGGGTGCTCAATATATCGGCATGGCTATGGATTTCGTAAAAAATAATATAGAACTTGAAAAAAATCTTACAAATTTTGATGATAAATATAATACAGAACTATACAAAATTATGTCTGAAGGTCCGGAAGAGAAACTTAAGGAAACAAGATTTACTCAACCGGCGATTTTGTTCCATAGTATTGCTGCAATGAAAACTGTCCTCAATGAAATCAATATCATACCGGATTATGTTGCAGGACATTCATTGGGAGAATTCTCCGCTCTCGTTGCAAATGGTGTTCTTATGTTTGAAGATGCAATGTATCTTGTTCATAAACGTGGTGAATTCATGATAAATGCAAATGAAGGCAAACCTTTTGCGATGGCAGCTATTATAGGCCTTTCAGCAGATGAAGTAAGAGATATTTGCGAAGAAGCTTCTAAAATTGATATTGTGATCGCAGCTAATTTCAATACACCCGTTCAAACTGTGATATCCGGATCTAAAAGCGGAGTTGAAAAAGCTTGTGAGATCGCAAAAGAAAAAAATGCGAAAAGAGTGGTTCCACTTGTTGTAGGTGGTCCTTTCCATTCTCCGCTTATTCAAAAAGCTAAAATCTGGCTTACAGAAGAAATGAAGAATATTAATTTTAATGAGACTACGATCCCAGTGGTTTCCAACGTAAATGCAAAACCTGTTACTGATCCCAAAGAGATCAAAAATAATCTTGCGAAACAAATTACCTCATCTGTTCTCTGGGTTGATTCAATTAAATTTATGATAGAAGATGGTGTAGATACATTTATTGAGTTCGGACCCAAAAAAGTGCTTGCCGGAATGTTAAAGAAAATTGACAAAAAAATCGAAGTTATAAGTATCGACTCAATAGAGACGTTTGAGTTGGTAAAAAAGGATTTGGAGACTCTATGAAACGTTTGAAAGATAAAGTTGCGATCATCACAGGAGCAGCGAGAGGTATTGGATTTAGTATTGCAGAAATGTTATCGGAACATGGCGCAACTTCTGTTATTATAGATATTGATCAAGAAGCCGTGAGTACAGCAGTTCAGAAGATCGATGATAAAGGAAACAAAGCTATCGGCTTTGCTGCCGATGTAACCAATTCTGATGAGATCGCTTCCATTTTTAAAGAGATCCATAAGGAATTAGGAAAAATTGATATTCTGATAAATAATGCCGGAATAACTAAAGACGGATTACTCATGAAAATGAAGGAAGCGGACTGGGATGCAGTAATAAACGTGAACCTTAAAGGTACATTTATCTGTACTCAAAAAGTTTGCAGATATATGCTGAAAAGCCGTTCAGGTGCAATTATAAATATAGCGTCTGTTGTCGGTTTAATGGGAAATGCCGGTCAGGCAAATTATGCTGCTTCCAAAGGCGGGATCATTGCGCTTACTAAGTCGTCTGCCAAAGAATTTGCCTCCAGAAATATTAGGGTAAATGCAATTGCACCCGGTTTTATTCAAACAGAAATGACGGACAAATTACCACAAGAAATTATTGACAGCTATTCATCTGCAATCCCTTTATCCCGTATGGGTACAGTTAAAGATGTTGCAAATTTATGCATATTTCTGGCTTCCGAAGAAGCTGGTTATATAACCGGCCAGACCATCCAGGTGGATGGCGGCTTGATAATGTAGTAAAAAATTAAGGAGGAAATAATGGACATTAAAGCAAAAGTAACTGAAATTATCGTTGAAGAACTTGGTGTAGAAGCTAGTGAGGTAACTCTTGAGGCTAGTTTCATTGAAGATCTCGGAGCAGATTCTCTTGATACGGTCGAGCTTATCATGAAGTTTGAAGAAGAATTTAATATCGATATTGCTGATGATGAAGCAGAAAATCTTACTACTGTTGGAAAAGCAATCGAATATCTTGAAAAACAATTAAATTAATCTATATTTTCGGTGGAGTTATAATTTATAGCTCCACCATATTAATATCAGAAATTTTGAGGTTAGTATGAATAAACGGAGAGTCGTTATTACCGGAATGGGCACATTAAATTCTGTTGGACATAATATTGAAGAAACATGGAAAAATCTTCTCGCTGGAAAATCCGGTATCGATCATATTAAAAATTTTGAAATAACTGACGAATACACTAGCAGAATTGCCGGCGAAGTAAAAAATTATGATCCGCGTGAACATTTTGACAGAAAGAGAATTAAAAAAATCGACAAATATACACAATTCGCTCTTATCTCCGCAAAAGAAGCATTTGAAGATTCAGGATTGCAAAATGCAATCTTCGATCATAACCGAGTTGGAGTAATCGTATCTTCCGGTATTGGTGGTATACTCACTTTTGAAACAGAAGCATACAAAATGGATAGGAATGGTCCTAAAAGGATCAGTCCATTCTTCATTCCCAAAATGATCTCCAATATTGCATCTGCTAATATCGCCATAAAATATGATCTTAGAGCTCTTAATTTTAATATTTCTTCAGCCTGTGCATCTGCAAATCACTCTATTGGAACTGCATTCCGTTCAATTCAATATGGAGATGCTGATATTATGATCACAGGTGGAGCAGAAGCATCGGTAACACCTTTAGCTGTAGCCGGATTCTGTTCTATGAAAGCACTTTCTACTCGCAATGATGAGCCGCAAAGAGCGAGTCGTCCATTCGATAAAGAACGTGATGGTTTTATTATGGCTGAGGGTAGTGGTATTTTAGTTTTGGAAGAAATGGAACATGCTCTCAAACGTAATGCTAAAATATATGCCGAAATAGTAGGCTACGGTGCCTCTTGCGATGCTTATCACATAACTGCTCCTTCAGAAAATGGTGAAGGTGGAGCACTTGCTATGCAAATGGCTATTGATAATGCTGGGATAAAACCTGAAGAAATTAATTATATAAATGCTCATGGAACTTCTACACCATTGAATGACCCAACCGAAACATCTGCGACAAAGATTGTTTTTGGCGAATATGCAAAAAAAGTGAAGATCAGCTCTACAAAATCTATGATAGGGCACACTCTTGGCGCAGCCGGCGGTATCGAGGCTATTGCCTGCTGTAAATCAATTACCACTGGTAAACTGCATCCAACTATTAATTATGAGAATCCGGATCCGGCTTGTGATCTTGATTATATTCCAAATAAGGCTATTGAAATGGAAGTAAATTACGCTTTAAGTAATTCTCTTGGTTTTGGTGGTCATAATGGAGTATTGATCTTTAAGAAATTCACTAATTAAAAGTGACCCGGCATAAGTCGGTCACTTTATTTTATTTTGAAAAATATAATAAAATCATTAATTTCACAAATATCTTCAACAGATTCTGATAGTTCGGAATTTAAAAAATTCCAAAAGATCATTGGCTACAATTTCCATAACCCATCTATTCTGATTGCAGCACTAACTCATACTTCACGAGAACAATTGAATACAAAGGGTTCACCATTTGAAAGGATGGAATTTTTGGGTGATTCGATTTTGGGTTTGATCGTGTCGGAAGAACTGTTCCTTGAATATCCTGAATACTCCGAAGGTGAACTATCGAAGTTAAAATCTAAGATCGTATCAAGAAAGATGCTCGCAATTGTTTCCAGTAAATTAAAACTTAAAGATTACATAATATTCAATATCGATTCTACCGGAAAGGGTGGATTGAATTCAGTCCTTTCTAATACAATGGAATCTTTGATCTGCGCAATTTACCTTGATGGAGACATTGAAAAAGCTCGAAAATTTATTAAACAATTCATCCTGAAGGATTATTCCAAACATCTTAAAAAAGGGTACCTAACAGATTATAAAAGTAAACTTCAAGAATACACTCAAGCTAAATTCCACGCAACTCCAGATTATCATATTCTAAAAGCAGAAGGACCGGAACATGAAAAAGTTTTCACAATACAAGTAGCAATAAAAGATGAAATTCACGGTTTAGGAAAAGGTCATAGTAAAAAAGATGCCCAGCAAGATGCGGCAAAACATGCCTGCAATAAATTGGGATTTTGATATTCTTAAGCTAAAATGAAAATATTCCCAATTTTCATTCCCCATCTCGGATGTCCATTCAATTGTATCTATTGTGATCAGGCAGCAATAACAAAAGCTATAACGCCTACAATTCAATCAATTACGGAAAACGTAAGAAAATTCTGTGAACATAATAAGTTGGAAGAGAAAGAGATCGCATTTTTTGGCGGCACATTTACAAAACTTCCTAAAAAACAGCAGCAAGCATATTTCGATGCAGTAAATAAACATAAAGATAAGATAAACGGCATCAGAATTTCTACCAGACCCGATTCAATTGATCAGAAAATATTAGATTTTTGTAAGGATAATAATGTTCGAACAATCGAGCTGGGAATCCAGAGTTTTGATGATTTGGTACTTAAAACTACAAAACGTGAATACACTTCCCAAACTGCTATAAAATCATGCAAACTGATTAAAGAAAATAATTTTACTCTCGGCATTCAATTGATGCCCGGACTCCCCGGATTTAACTCAAATTCTCTTAAAAAGACAATTGAAACAACTATCAAACTTAATCCGGATTTTATAAGAATTTATCCGACAATCGTACTTAAAAATACTGAACTTGAAAATTGGTTTAATTCAGGGAAATATTCTCCTCTTACATTAAAAGAAGCAATTGAGATTACATCAGAGATGATAAGCAGATTCAGAGAGAAAGAGATTGCAATAATTAAAGTTGGATTGCATTCTGATATTGATGAAGATAATATCATCGCCGGACCGTATCATCAATCATTTGGAGAATTGATAAGAGCAGAAATGCTTAAAGTTGAAATCCTTAATAATTTTAAAGATAAAACATTGGAGATTTCGCCTAATGATATTTCATTGTTTAAAGGATTTAATTCTAAAATGTTAAAGGAAATTAAAGAGAAGAAAAAGTTGAAGAATCTTCCAATAATAATTAATAAGAATATGAAAAAAAATAATTATATTTTCACAAATGCTCAACCTGAATGTAACTGGTAATTATGAT
>JAUVLU010000083.1 GCA_030600585.1 Candidatus Cloacimonadota bacterium
GTCTTCTTCTTTGTATAGCCGGATGGAAATCGTATCATTCTCATTATTGGAGAAAGCATGTTTGAACACATTGGAGATCAGCTCATTTAAAACCAAACCCAAAGGCATAGCTAAATCAATTAATACTAATACGTTTTCCAACTCCAATTCGAGTGATGTTTTTTCTGATTTGACTCTATAACTTATCATCAGTAATCTTACAAGATCTTTAATATATTCTTTCAAATTTATATGAGATAGGTCTTGAGATTGATATAATTTCTGATGAACAAGACTCATCGATTTGATCTTATTGATCACATCGTTAAATGAATCATGCAGAAAATTGATACCTGTACTGTTGGTTAGGGACCTGCTTTCTATGCTTGTGGATTGTATTCGCAGCATTGAGGTGATAATTTGCATATTATTTTTAGTTCGATGGTATAATTCCCGTAACAGTGTATCTTTTTCTTTCAGGTTATTCTTTATCTGTTCTTCCGCTTGTTTATGTTTGATAGCAATAGCAATTTCTTCGGAAATAAAAGTTAGTATTTCAATATCTTTTTCAGTATAAAGATTTGGATTATCATAGCTCTGAATTGCAATTACACCGATTACGTTGTTTTCAATTATTAAGGGAACACCAAGCCAGATTTTTGAAGGTGTTCCAACTATATCTATTTTTCCCTGCATGGTTAATTCATCTTGTAATTTTTTATCTGCAAATAACGGTTTACCTGTTTTTATGACAAGAGAAGTAAGGGTTTTGCCGGCGGGAAATGTTTCATCGTTATCTTTTTCATCAACATCAAAAGGAAGAGAGATCATATCGGTTTTTTCATCGTATAAAGCAACATAGAAATTTGTTGTATCGATTATATTTCCAAGATATTCTCTTATCTTGCTGTAAAGATCGTGCATTTTTTCCGTTGTATTCAGGGCATTGGAAATATTATATAACGTCTCTTGTATTTTCTTTGCTTGTATTCGCTCAGTGATGTCCCTGTCAACACCTCGATAGCCTAATAAATTATCTTTATCATCAAGAAGAGGGACTGCGCTTGTTTCCAAGAAAGCAATACCTCCATCCTTATGTACATTGCGATTGATAAGATTATGAATATTTTCTTTCTTTTTAAATATTTCAAAAACGGTTTTTTTCAATTTATTACACTCGTCCTGAGGGAATAAATCATAAAAATATTTCCCAAGAATTTCTTTATATTCATAACCAAGTACCTGTTTAACGACCGGGCTGCAATATGTATAGCGACCTTTTTTATCGGTTTCCCAAATCCAATCTCCAGAATTGTTTACGACATCTTGAAATCTTTCCTGGGATACATGCAAAGCAGCTTCCTTTTCCGTAACATCCTCGAGAATGCTAAGCAACGATGTTCTGGATGTCTCTGATTCTTTAAAGAGCTTCTCACTCTCTTTTTGTAGTTGCTTGCGTTTGGTGATATTATGAATAGTTCCAATGCTGGCTACTTTTCCCTTGAATTTGATTATACCGGCATTTATCGATACGTCAACAGGTGTTTTTCCATCTTTACACAGCATTTTAAATTCATATTCGGAAGCAATGTTTTCTCCAGCCTGACGTTTGTTATAACGATCTGTAACTATCTTTACATCTTCAGGAACGATTAATTTTCGGAAATCCATATTAATCAACTCTTGAACAGTATAACCTATCATAGAAGCAAAAGCAGGATTGGTCAATTTCATCAAACCGTCTTGGATCAGGAAAACACCATCCTGATTTTTTTCTATCAATATCCTGTATTTTTCTTCATTTTCAATCAGTGTTTCTTCTGCCTGTTTACGTGCAATTGCAATCGCAATATGGTTTGAAGCAAGTTCTAAAATGGAAATATCTTTTTCGGAGAATTTAGATTTTTCTTTATAGCTGCGAACCACTATGCAGCCGATGATCTTTTTATCTATTCTAAGAGGAACACCCAATAATGTTTTGCTTGTCCCTACGTAATCGGCAATTTCTCCCTTATCAATCAATTCTTTACGAAGTTCTTCCGTTAAAAATAATGATTTTTTATTTTTAATTATATAATTTGTAACTCCATTTTTTCTTAATTGGAAAGGTACTTTTAAAACAACTTTTTTATCAATAAAATACGATGCAGTTATTTCGTCCGTATCTTCATTGTAATTTGCAATATAGAAATTGGAAGTATCTATAACAGTATTTAGAAGCTGATGGATAGTTTTATAAAGTTCATCTATGTTTGTTGTGGTATTTACAGCTTTGGCTATATTATATAAAACTAATTGGATCTTTTCCGCTTGTTTGCGCTCAGTGATATCAATTGCCATGCCTGTATAACCTATATGATCACCGGAAGAATCGATTATTTTTGAGACTAAGAGATGAGCTTGGAATTCTGATCCGTTT